>JALSJU010000109.1 GCA_026989145.1 Thiotrichaceae bacterium | reverse complement strand
CGTTTTTCAGATTATTGCATTTAAAAAATGCTTTTTGCCCGCATAATCTCTTTTTAACTGCAAATAATTGAGGTTTTCACCGATGGGACGTATTTTTCTTGTTCTCGTTCTGCTGGCAGTCAGCTTGTATATTGTAAAATACTTACGCACAAAACTGGATAAACCACCAGAAGCACTAAAAAAAGACGATCAACTTAATCAAAACTCGGATGAGAATAAAATGGTTAAGTGCCTACATTGTGGTTTGCATATTCCAGAAAATGAAGCCATAAAACAAGGGGATAAGGTATTTTGCAGTCTGGAGCACGCACAGCGGGAACTATAGAAGCCGAGGAATATACCTTCGCTCAAGACCTCGTTGTATCTGCCGATCGTTGGAGCCCTTTACAACTTTATAGCCTATACCGTCTAATACTTGCCGGTGTTTTACTCATCACTGATTTAAGTAAAGCCAGTTCATTACTTCTTGGCACTTTAGATACTCACCTATTCTCATCCGCACTTAACGCCTATGTGGTGATTGCCATTTTCGGGGTGTTTTTAACCCACTTCCGCAGCCCTAGTTTTAAAGTACAACTTTACACCCATGCCGTGGTTGATATTATATTTTTATTGGTTGTCGTTTATTCCAGCGGTGGATTAAACTCAGGCTTGGGGATATTAATACTCTTGCCCGTTATTCTACCGAGCATCTTAAACCCCAGCCAAGGCTCTTTATTACTCTCAGCGCTAACTGTTATCGCCTTACTTGCTACTGAAGTTGCGCTAAAAATGAATCTAGGTGAGACCTCGTCATCCGCTTTATTTCATACCGGCGTATTATCGTTATTTATTATGATGGTCTCAATGTGGGCTGGCAGTTGGTTTGAGAAAGCAGCTCACACAGCGGCACTAGCCAAGCGCCGTGGCATCGACCTCGCCAATTTATCACAACTCAATCAATCTATTTTAGACCAGCTCCAAACTGGCATTGTGGTACTCGACCAAAATGCCCAAATTCGGCATTTAAACCCAACTGCGTGGGATATGCTAGGCCAGCCTGAAGATTGGCGCGACAGTACACTCAAGCAATTTGCACCGGAATTAAATGCCCACCTTAACTACTGGCTAGAAAACATATCACCCAAAGTTGTCAGCTATGATATTAAACATTGGAAATCAACCGACTTTACGATGCGCCTTTCACAATTAGGTATACGTAACCAAGGGGTCGTTTTAATGTACCTTGAAGATACCCGCATGCAACGCGAAAAGCAGCAGGATGTGAAAATGGCATCGCTAGGGCAACTAACCGCCAATATCGCCCATGAAATTCGTAACCCACTCGGTGCAATTAGCCATGCCGCGCAATTGTTATCCGAATCACCGATTTTAGAAAAAGCCGATGAACGCATGGTGCAGATCATTCAATCAAATTCGACCCGCATGAATACGACCATTGAAAGTGTGCTGAACTTATCGCGAAAGAGTAATCCACACCGTGAAAATATTCAACTCAAGTTATGGCTAAATAATTTTGTCGATGACTTTGTACAACAATCAAGCTTAACAAAAGAACAAATCAATTTATTTATTGATATACCAGATGCGACGATTCAATTCGATCCGACGCATTTACACCAAATTATGTGGAACCTATGCCGCAATGCTGAGAAGTATGCCAAAGATGATGCGGCCGATTTACACATTGATATTCAAGGCAACCACCCGCCACATACCCGCGATATTATGTTGAATATTATTGATAACGGCAAAGGCGTAGAGCCCAGCAATATTGAGCGCTTATTTGAGCCTTTCTTCACCACCAGCACCGAAGGCGAAGGTACAGGACTGGGCTTATTTATGGCGCGTGAACTGTGTTTAAGTAACGGTTCCACCTTAGAATATGTAAAGCTACCTGCTGGCGGTAGTTGTTTTCGATTAATTTTTTCACAATCGAAACTTAGTAAGAAAAACCAGAACCAAAATTAAAATAAAAAGCAGAGAAATAAACAATGGCACAACAACGCGTTTTAGTCATCGATGATGAACCAGATATTCGTGAGCTTTTAGAGCTTACCTTGCTACGCATGGGGCTAGACACTGCTACCGCAGGCACAGTAAAAGAAGGCATGCTAGAAATTCAAAACTTCAAGCCCGACCTGTGTTTAACCGACATGAAGCTACCCGATGGTACCGGCTTTGATATTGTGCGTTATATTCAACGAGACTTTTCACACATCCCAGTCGCCGTAATTACTGCATTTGGCAGCATGGAAACAGCGGTTGAAGCCTTAAAAGCCGGCGCTTATGACTTTGTCTCAAAGCCCGTTGATTTAACCAAACTACGCGATTTAGTACAAACCGCGCTAAAGCTTTCTGAAAATAATGAAGCGCCCATTACCTCTGAAGAGATCAGTAAAAAATCTAGCCCTATCATTGGCCAATCCCCCGCGATTGATAAACTCAAACACACCATTGCCAAACTTGCCCGCTCACAAGCACCTGTTTTTATTCATGGTGCATCAGGCACAGGTAAAGAGCTAGTCGCCCGCCAAATTCATAACCAAGGCCCACTTGCCTCTGGTAATTTTGTTCCCGTTAACTGTGGCGCTATCCCAGAAAGCTTAATGGAAAGCGAGTTTTTCGGGCATAAAAAAGGCAGCTTTACAGGCGCAGTAGAAGACAAAGAAGGCCTATTTCAAGCAGCTCACCACGGCACATTATTTTTAGATGAAGTCGCCGATTTACCGTTAAGTATGCAGGTAAAGCTACTTCGCGCCATTCAAGAAAAAGCCGTTAAAGCTGTCGGCGGCGTTGAAGAAATCTCTGTTGATACCCGCATCCTCAGTGCAACCCACAAAAACCTCGAAGAAGAAGTCGAAAAAGGCCGCTTTCGCCAAGATTTATATTATCGTTTGAATGTAATCAAACTTAGCGTACCGACCTTGCATGAGCGTGGCGAAGATATTTTCTTGCTTGCTGAGCACTTCTTAAAAAGTATTGCCGATCGCTGGCAGCTCCCTATCATGCAACTTTCAAAAGCATCTATTGAACTACTCTCTCGCTACCCTTTCCCTGGTAATGTGCGCGAGCTTGAAAACATATTAGAACGTGCTTGCACACTGGCTGAAGGTGACATTATTGAGCCAGAAGATTTACAACTACCCACTAACACATCAGTTATTAACACCAGCTCTTATGATACGATTTTTAAATCAGAAGAACCTGAATTTAACAATAAACACCACGAACTACTAAATACTAAAAGCACCACCACAGATGAACGCGAAGAAATCATCGAAGCACTCAATGAAACCCGCTGGAATAGAACGGCAGCAGCAAAGGCACTCGGCATGACCTTTAGGCAACTGCGTTACCGAATCAAAAAGTATGAGCTAGATCAAAAACCTTAAGGAGAACCTGATTAAGTCGATTAGAATTTAGCGTAGAAAAATCTGTCGCTATTTTTCATGAAGTGAGACGTAATAGTTATTCTGCTCACTAAATTAGTGTCAGTCACAATTAATAGGATTTCATCCAAAGTTCTTTGTCACAGAGTGTTCAAAGGTCTTAAATTATCTTGGTATATAAAGTTGCCTAATGTGAAAACTCTTTTACCGCAGTAACTGAAAAAATCATTCCATTGAGATATTCTTGATGTTCTTGTACCTTCAACCCCTGTTCTTTAAACAGGTTATCAACCTCTAAAACGCTCATTTTAGGGGCAAGACTATGCCATGCTCTTAATGCTTCAAAAGAAAATCCTGTAGCTGGTAGTGATGCCTTAAGACCATTGAGCCTTATCTCATCAAAACCCATTAATGGAACTAAAACGCTAATTGTTCCCCCTTTCTTACACACTCTGAGCATCTCTAATAAAGCTTTTTTCCTATCAGAAACTATATTTAATAACGAGGCGGAAATAACCGAATCAAAAGCATCTGCTTCAAAGGGGAGTTCGTTTACATCTGCAACCTGAAAAGAAATACTAGGGCTGTTTTTTTGTGCCACCTTAATCATACTTTCAGATAGGTCTACACCTGTGAGATTATGACCCAAGCCCGCAATATAACGAGATAAAATACCTGTGGCACAACCAATTTCTAAGATTTTGCTGTGTACCGGAATGTTGTTCTGTTTAACCCAGTCTTGTAAAGTTTGTTGATACCAATCTAGCTGATTTAGTGCTTCAAAAAACACTACTGGCCTTGTTGCCAATAGCATCCTAATTTTCAACCGATGATATAACGCACTCATCATGACTTATTTTTCTTTGGCATCCACAATAATAGAAGGATCGTTATCCACGATGCATTAAACATTGGAAAGCCCGAGTCTTTAATATTTACAACACCTGTAAGCGTATAGTATATGCCTCCGCCTAAATCTATAAGCTGGATTAAAACCATAAACCAAAGCCAAAGAATATGCTTTAGAGGGTCTTTCGCTATTACAAAAAATGCAACTCCAAAAGCAATAAGTCGGGCTGCTAACATCGAAAGTGGATATTTAAGGTCAGCAGGAGGGATAGAGTGACCTATGCTTTTTAAGAAAAAGTCAGGTGCGAATAAATAGAGAAGCCCAAGTACTATCTGAATAGTTCCTATGACATAAAGTAAATAAGTTGTTTTTTTCATTGATAAAATCCTTTAAAGTAATTGTTTTAAGAACTATAAGATAGTTACTTCATTTTTGGAAGTAGTTACCAAAAGGATAGCAATGGCAGAAAAAGATAGCTTATTGAAAAATAAGGAATGTAATGATGAATGCCCTGTAAAAAAAACAGCAGAAGTCATTGAGGGAAAGTGGACAACCTTAGTAATTCGTGAATTACTCCCGGGTAAAAAACGTTTTTCGGAAATTCAAAGGGCTTTAACAGGAATTAGCCCAAAGATATTAACCTCGCGCCTTCGCCTGTTAGAAGAGCGTAAATTAGTGACCCGAACCGTATATGCTACCGTTCCACCAACAACGGAATATGAACTGACGGAACGTGGGATGAAACTACAAGGAGTCTTAAATGCGATGGCTGAATTTGGGCAGACATTATAATAATATGTGCATCGGCAATTATATCTAAATTATCAGTAATAGATTTAATAAGATACCTTTTCACGAGTCGGTAGCAAAAGAAAAACCGGGTGATATTTTAACCATTTTTACTCGTCATCCGACGCATGAAAAGGTCTCAATATGCCAAATAAAGCAACATTAAAGATAAACTAAAAACAGAAAGTGCATTACCCACCGCCACCATTGAGGCAACTTCCACCGGCTGTTGTTGGTACTTTTCGGCAAACATATAATTCAACACCGCTGGCGGGAGTGTTGCAAACAAAAGTAACTCGGTACGCTGCATTGGCTCTAAGGGAATAAACAATAAGATCAAGAACGCGGCAACCACACTGACTAGTGGGCACATAATCGCACCAATTAAGCCAATTCGCCATGCACTAAAGTCCACTGATGTCATGCGTACACCCAGTGAGATTAACATTAAAGGAATCGCTATTTGCGCTAACATTTTAATCGGCGTTTGGATTATTTCTGGCATATTCCAGTGGCTAAAGCTGATGACCAAGCCGATGATTGTGGCAATATTGACAGGCATTCTTAATAAATCCCACCATGATATTTTACCGCCCACAAGGTATGCGCCCAAGGTAAAATGTAATAAATTGCTCATTAAAAATAAAATCACCGCAGCACTTAGCGCATCATCCCCGTAAGCCAACACAGCCAAAGGCAAGCCCATGTTTCCTGAGTTATTAAACATCATCGAAGGCACAAACATCGGCATTGATAATGAAAAAACTTTCGCAAAAATCCATGCAAATACACCGGATAAAAGTACCATTAGCAATCCTGCTAATGCCAGTGGCTGGTAATCTAATAGTGCAAAGTCTTGTCTGGAGAGCGCGTCTATCAAAAGTGCGGGAATAAATATTTCCATATTCATTCGATTGGCAAATTCTATATTAACCGCTTGCTTGTATTTTTTATTATAAGAAGCATAGACGTAACCCACCAGAATAATGGCAAAAATGGGGAATAAAACAGGAAGGAGTATCGACATTCAACCCAGTCTAAACCTTATTATTTATATCGTCTAGCCGTTTTATTAAACCCAAATCACACTTATAAAATCAAAAGAGAATATGCAACTTATTGGGGGGCTCATTTTTTAATTGCCGTACAAAGGTCTCAGTATATTCAAAAACTTAGCTCCACCCATATTTCTAAGTATGAATGTAGGGATTAAAGCTAGCTACCTTCAAGCAATGCTCAAACCTATCAATCTAAATCACTATAAATACTATGCGCTATTGCATTAAGACTCAGTTTTAAATACCCTAAGCCTGTTTTATAAACACCCCTCAATTACACTACAAAGGACATTAAAATGGCACACACGCTACCTGATCTACCTTACGCTAAAGACGCTCTTGAGCCACACATCTCGGCAGAAACTTTAGACTTTCACCACGGCAAACATCACCAGGCTTATGTAACTAACCTAAACAACTTTATCGAAGGCACTGAGTTTGCTGATAAATCTTTAGAAGATATCGTTACATCGGCACCTGCTGGGCCAATTTACAATAATGCCGCACAGGTTTGGAACCATACTTTCTACTTCAATTGTCTTGCAGGCAATGCAGGTGGTGAGCCTACTGGTGCAGTAGCCGATGCAATCAACGCTGCATTTGGCTCATTTGCTGAATTTAAAGAGAAATTCTCAACCACAGCAGTCGGCAATTTCGGTTCTGGTTGGACTTGGCTCATTAAAAATGCAGACGGTTCAGTTGAAATTGTTAACACTTCAAACGCTGGTTGCCCTCTTTCTGATGGTCAACACCCAGTACTAACAATTGACGTATGGGAGCACGCTTACTATGTAGACAAGCGCAACGCACGCCCTGCTTATGTTGCTGATTTTTGGAATCTTGTAAATTGGGATTTCGTTAACTCAAATATGTAATCGCTTACCTGAACTCGGTGACGTTAATGCGCACTGTGTCGCAATAACGTCACGGGTTCAGGTCTTAAGTCTTCCCCTCCCTTCATTTTATCATTTCACCCCACAATTAAACCCAACCTTTCCCGCCTTGGTTCATTTAGGTCACATTAAGTGTAAACTACGCTGTCCTGAAATAAACAACGGATCAAAAACTTTGCAGAGTCTCTCTCAACTTAAATCTGGTGAATTACTGGGCGCTACGCGTTTATCACTATCAGAAAATTTAACATCATTTCCTATGGAGATACTATCGCTTGCTGATAGTTTAGAAGTCCTTGATTTATCGAATAATAAATTGGCTTCACTACCAAATGAGCTAAAACAGCTAAAGAAATTAAAAATATTGTTTGCTTCAAATAATGATTTTGAATCTATGCCAGAAGTGCTTGGCGAATGCCCTCAACTTGAAATGGTTGGCTTTAAATCAAATCAAATTAAATATATCCCTGAAAAATCATTACCTCCACGACTACGCTGGTTGATACTAACCGAGAATAAAATTACACAACTCCCTGATTCAATCGGCGAAAGACCCCGACTACAAAAACTAGCACTTGCAGGAAACCGCCTAAGCAGCCTACCTAAAAACATGAGCCAGCTGACAAACCTTGAGCTAATTCGCATCTCAGCAAACCAGCTTACCGAGTGTCCAGAGCAACTGCTTGCCTTGCCTAAACTGGCATGGTTTGCGTTTTCAGGAAACCCTTTTAGCGCCTCAGAACTTGAAGTTACCACAGTTCCAGAAATCTCCTCATCCCGTTACACCTTAAAAGAAGTACTGGGACAAGGTGCCTCTGGAGTAATTTCAAAAGCAAGCTGGAATCAGGCGCAAACAGAATTTCCAGAGGATATTGCCGTTAAAGTCTTTAAAGGCGAGGTAACCAGCGACGGCTACCCAAAGGATGAACTGCAAGCCTGCTTAAAAGTTGGGCATCACCCAAACATCGTAAAGTCATTAGCTCAAGTTAATGAAAAGGACTACCTCGCATTAATCATGGAGCTCATCCCCTCACACTTTAGCAATCTAGGTCAACCACCCACATTTGAAACCTGTACACGCGATAGTTTTCCAAACGACTTCGAACTTTCAATAGAACAAATTGATAAAATGATTACCCAAATGAAAGCTGTTTTTACTCATTTACACGATAATCAAGTCTGTCACGGAGACCTATACGCACATAACACCTTATTTGATAACCAAGCTAATATTATCGTTGGGGATTTCGGTGCAGCAACCATGTATCACATGCTTAATCAAAAGCAGCAAGACCAAATAAAAAAGATTGAGCGCAGAGCCTTTCATTGCTTTATGGAAGACTTATTAAGCCTCTGTAAAAAGACTGATAGGGAAAGTGAGCGGTATTTGGCGCTTAAGGAAGCCGCTCCCAACCGTTAGGTCGGGAGTTGCTTATTCATAACCACCATTTATATTGATACTCCTTACAATATCTATTAAAATTTACATTAACAGATACATTAAACATAAGATAAATATGAGCATTGCAAGTAGCGACATTATCCCCCTTAGCCAAATAAGAGCGCGTTTTACCGAACTGGCTGACCATGTTTCCCACGGGGATGAAAAAATCATAACCCGTAATGGCGAAAGCTATGTTGCATTAATTGATGCTAAAAAACTCGACTACTACCATAAGCTCGAAAAATCACACCTACACCTACTACTACTCAATGAGGTTGAACAAGGGCTTGACGATATAAACAACAAAAACACACGCTCATTAACGGATTTTCGCAAAAAGCATAACCGTGACAAATCTTAATTACCTAACAGTAAAGTAACCAATTAATGCAAACTGCTAACGTCGTAAATATAAAAATCACAAGCAACTTTGAGCATAATCTAGAATAAATCCACTGTTATTTTCAGCAGCATCAGGTAGAAAAGTACGAAAAACTACTCGATACCCTTTTTGACAAAATCATACCGAATCTTCAATCACACCCTATGATTGGCTTTGATTTTTTAGCCCAAACTGTCAACACCGTAGAGGAGCAAAGACAGGTCAACATCATAAAAGCCAAACTCGCAAAAAATACCAGCATTCGACAATACAATGATAAAGACCATATTGTACTTTATACCTTAACCACCACAGCCAAAAGTAAGGACGTTTCCCTACTGTCAATTAAGCATCAACAGAAGATGGCTTTCGATTTAGGCGGTATTGATTAACTCTGCCCCATAAAAGGCTTAGAAAGTGGTGACGCAAGTCCGCTAAATATGGCAAATATCATCGCAGAAGCGCGTGCAGACTATAAAACCAAGTAAGAAGCCATAATCGCTGTTTATAAAACAGCCCAAACATAACCTCTAAGCCACTTTATCTAGTTTTTCAATATCGGGTTGCTCCCGATTAGTCGCCAACCATAAATCATAATTTGCTTGCAGGTTCACCCAAAAACGAGCGCTACTTTGCCCTGCACTTTCAAGTCGTACAGCAAGATCAGGGCTAATCCCTGCTTTACCATTAAGTACACGCGAGAGTGCTGTGCGAGACATACCTAAACGCTGAGCGGTTTCTGTAACCCCTATTTCAAGTGGTTTAATCACCGTTTCATTTAAAAATATGCCAGGATGTGGTGGATTATGCATCATTGTTCAATACTCTTTAAATAAGTTAGTAAAATCAAATTAGTGATAATCAAGATAGTCTAAAAGCTCAATATCTTTACCTTTAAATTTAAAAATAACACGCCAGTTTCCATTGACTTTTATTGACCAAAACCCGCTTAAATCACCTTTAAGAGAATGTAGAGAATGTAGAGAA
>JALSJU010000108.1 GCA_026989145.1 Thiotrichaceae bacterium | reverse complement strand
GGTCTTGCCTTTGGTGGTTAATAATTCTGGCTCTAGTTTTTCAACCACTTTCTTAACGGTTCTTTCTGAGCTTAATAACTCATCACCATTTTCATTATTCGCCTCTTTCGCTGCATTCGGGCTAGTAATTTTAGATTCATCTTTCGTATCACCGCTACCTTGTTGATTACTATTCGCGATAAAGTCAGCCTTAATCGGTAACTTATCATTGCTTGGGTTAACTAGGCGTATATCTAGAATGGGTTCTTTTGGAGCTGAAGGAATATCAGGCAACCTAAAACCCATCGCATACAAACCTGCATGCAGCATAAGAGAAATGGGTACTGTTATAACCAACGGGTTATAACCAAAAATTTTTATTGGTGTAGACATAGTAAGCGTTATTTTTAGAGTTATCGGGCATTCGCCCATCATTATTAGAATAACATAGGGAACTTTAATTTAAGATGAACGAACAAGCATGGACTATTAAACATGCCCCTGATGGAGCCTCTGAACAACCTAGTTGAATTCTGCGAGTTTATAAGGCGTCAAGTCCTAGGCGTATTTGAAATGAATGCTTATTGCCTTCATGAGAAATACAACAACGGAGCTGCTGCCCTAGAGCCTTACCCCTCTTATTAGCTGACGCGGCTTAGCTAGAATTTATGGGCCTTGATCAGACTTCCCTTAATGAGAAGGATCGCTCCCTCGCGAAAAATAACAACAACGGAATTGATGCTTTGCAAGCCCGCCCTACGGGGCAACGCCAGAATTCAGCTAGGTTGTTTAGAGGTTCTTTATGGAATGGGGCAGAAATTAAAAACCCCAAGCAAAGCTTAGGGTTAAATTGGTTACGCTAACTAATTGAGATCTTTCACTACCAACTCATGCAAAGGTCTCATATTAGAAGTACAGCGTCATCCTCCAAGAATCACTGTAAAACTTTATTAAAATAACAAGAAAATAAAGTTTCTACGCAACCATTCTCCTCGGGTGGTATTTGTGGAGAACGAATAGTTTAATTGAATTTACTAAACTTATCAAAGGACGAATTAAATTAATCTATTATGGGCTAGCGAGCTCTCCGCTATCTAACTCATTTTATTTGTTTAAGAATATTCAAAACCACCCATCCATCTTGATAACTCAAAGCATGGTTGCTGGAAGTAATTGCCACTCCCGAGCGACCACGTAAGCTCCAAACATTGTTCATGTCCTGACTTGCTGCAGGCACTATAAAATCAAATTTATCAGGCTTTGAAATCATTTTATTATTGCGCACAATCGATGCATAATGAATATTAGGATAGGGTTGTCGGTTCATCCAAAATAAAAAGCTGCCGGGTTTCTCTTCTTTTAAATCAGATAATAATCCACTTGAATCTTGTAGAGTGTCTTCACCCACCATGCTTATCATCATGCCAATGGGCGAATTACCTGCCAAATAAGCGATGTCTGCCGTGGGCGTGCCTAAGTGCGGTGTTGCGATAGTAATTAAGCCATTGATGGGTACACGTTTTGGGTCAAGCAAAAAGAGTCTTGCAACCAAACCACCGGCAGAGTGCCCTACCAGAGTTAACGGCTCTTTGCGTTGCGCATACAAGTGTTGCAAGTATTGTAATAAAATTCCTTCTTGCGTTTGTAAATTAGTTTGTGCAGGGAGTTCAACGGTATAAAAAGCATCTATATTAGGGGCAATCGGGCGAGGAATCATCATTCCCCACTGATTAAAATTATAAGCATCCGCCTGCACAAAACCATTGCGGGCTAATATTTGAGAAAATCCAGAAGTATTCCAAATGCTTGCATTAGATAAGTAGCCATGCACTAACACTACTGTTTTAGCTTGTAGGACTGTTATAGGAGTTAAAACTAATAAATTAAATACAAATAAATAACGCCATAAATAGCGCAATAAATTTTTTCTAAAACACCGTTTACATACTTTAAACATATATAATGCACTCATGAGTATTAAATGCATTGCCTTTGATTTAGATGACACATTATGGGAATGTCACCCTGTTATAGAACATGCCGAGCAATGTTTTTATGACTGGTTAATCACATATTACCCAAAGATACCGCAAAAATATAGCGCATCAGCGTTGGTTGAGCATCGTGTTAACTATATGAAAGCACAACAAGATAATTTACATGACTTAACCTTCTTACGTAAAAATTGGATGGGAAGTTTAGCTAACGAAGTCGGTTATAATCAGATAAACAATGAGAATTACGAGCAAAATTACATTAAAGCTGGTTTTGAGGTGTTTTGGCTAGCTCGCAACGACGTTACCTTTTATGATGGTACTTTGAATATTTTAGAATATTTAGCCACTCGCTATTCCTTAGGGGTTATCAGTAATGGCAATGCTGATGTGAACCATATTGGCGTAGGTCATTTATTTGATTTTTCGCTTTCATCTGAACAGGCAGGCGTTTCTAAACCTGACAAAATTATTTTTGATCAAGCTTTAAAACTTGCTGGAACAAAGGCACACGAAACCGTGTATGTTGGCGACAACCCTAAAAATGATATTTTAGGTGCGCATGGTGCAGGGTTACATGCCATTTGGTTTAACCCAAAAATGCAAGCTTGGCCAGGCGGTAAAACACCGAGCGCGGTTATTCGACATCTTAATCAATTAGAAGAGAAGCTAAGTAGCTTGTAATAATCACAGTGGTCTTGTATTAATTTAAATCATGCCAATATTAAATTAATCGTGAAATTAATACCGCGCCTCATCTATTGGTTTGAATCATCTTTTATGCGTGATATACCCTAATTTCACAAATAAAAATACGAATAAGAGTGCTATCAGGGATTAAGGTTATTCTTATTTTAAGGCTTATATAACTAGGTAAACTATGCAACATAGCCAACTCAGTGATAATAGTGATCGTAACCACGATGCATGGATTGAGCGTTTGTGGATTAGTGATAATGATGACGACAAACTTCAATTAATCAAAGCGATTGATTTAATGTTTGGAGTATCCACCTTTAGCCAGTATCAACATGTCCCGTTTGGTTTGGATGTTGCCGATATTTTACGCAATCTTCAAGTGGATCAAGTTTCATTAATTGCTGCAATTTTAAGTGATGTGCGTTTAGCCGATACCTATTCGATTGAAACCATCGCAGAAGAATTTAGTAGCACCATTGCCTTGCTAGTTAAAAACATGCGCTGGCTGCATAATTTTAAAAATCTTTCAGATAATGAAACACCGGAACCAGAACAGGCTGAACGTCTAAGGCGCATGTTGCTTGCGATGGTTGATGATGTACGGGCGGTATTAATTCACCTCGCTTGGCGCTTACAGCATTTACGTTTATTGACCGATGCCGACTTATTTGAACAACGACGTTTCGCTCAAGAAACAATGGATATTTTTGCACCACTAGCAAACCGTTTGGGTGTAAGCCAAGTAAAATGGGAGATGGAAGATTTAGCCTTTCGCTATTTAGAACCACATACCTACAAGCAAATAGCCAAGTCATTAACCTCAAAACGCATTGAGCGTGAGGCATACATTGAAACCTTTACGGAAGAGCTACAAGAGTTACTTGCTCAAGCTAATATTAAAGCAGATGTTTTTGGTCGGCCTAAACACATCTATAGCATCTGGAAAAAGATGCAACGTAAAGGTTTATCTATCGACCAGCTTTATGATTTACGTGCAGTACGTGTAATTGTTGAAGACGTACAAACTTGTTATGGCACACTGGGAATTGTTCACGAACAATGGAAGCATGTGCCTGCTGAGCTGGATGACTACATCGCCAACCGTAAACCCAACGGTTATCAATCATTACATACTGTGGTCATCGGCCCAAAAGGTCGTCATGTAGAAATCCAAATTCGCACCCACGATATGAATGTATTTGCCGAATTAGGTGTTGCCGCACATTGGCGCTACAAAGAAGGTGGTGGCGAGGATGCGGCTATGGAGCGCGTGGTTGGCTCATTGCGACGCTTACTTGAGAGCAACGAAGATGACTCCTCTCTATTAGAAGACTTTCGTGCAGAAATATTTCCTGACCGTGTGTTTGTGCTTACCCCTCAAGGTGATATTAAAGATTTATCCAAAGGTTCAACACCGTTAGATTTTGCCTACTCGGTGCATACCAGTATTGGGCATCGCTGTACGGGTGCGAAGGTAAACGGTGTGATCGTTTCCTTGGACAAGAAACTAAAAAATGGCGATCAAGTTGAAATTATAACCCAAAAATTAGAACAACCACGCCGTAAATGGCTAAACCCCGCCTTAGGATATATCGGCTCCTCAAGCTCACGCAGTAAAATTCGTCACTGGTTTAGGCAACAAGACCACGAAAAAAATATCCAAGATGGCATGGAAATTCTGGAGCAAGAAAAGCACCGTTTAAACATTAAAGCCTTTGACTTTGAGGCGTTGCAAAAACGCTTTCACCAACAATCTAAAAAAGAATTTTTAGTGGCTTTAGGTCGTGGCGATATCAGTGTTTCTCAACTAACTGCTGCATTAGATATACCTAAAAAAGAAGAAGTAAAACTACGCAAAATAAATGTTGATAAAAACAATGACCGAGGCATACAAATAGAAGGTGTAAGCAACCTTTTGGTGGAAATTGCTAACTGCTGTAAGCCAGCTCCAGGCGATGACATTATCGGCTATATCACGGTAGGCCGAGGCATCACTATCCACCGTAAAGACTGCGCAAATATAGACACCAAAAACCTTGGCAAAGAAAAATCATTACGCCTAGCCGAAGCGACATGGGGCACTGAAACAACCGCCTACACCGTTAATATTCAAGTTACAGGCTTCAATCAACCTGGTTTGCTCAGCGATGTTGCCATGGTGCTTGCGAAAGCTTCCATCAATGTATCCGACATCAACAGAAAACAAGGCAACACCGACTTAGTTTCAATTTTAAATATAACTATTCAAATTGAAAATACGGTGCAGTTGTATGAAGTACTAGAGAAGATCGCACAACTACCACACGTGGTTGATGCTAAACGCAACTAATTTTTAGAGCACTAGGAGCTTGCCCGAGAACTAGAAACCTACTGCAAATTCCACAACCATCATAATTTGAGCTTATCAAAATCGTTAAATAGCCGTGCTATTCGCCTCTGCCGATAATCACAACTTATGATAATTCTGTAATTTTCGCTACGGTCTTAGTTCTCGGACAAGCTCCTAGGATTTAACCCGTGCAACACCAGAATCAATCGCCGCTTGCGCTATCGCTTGCGGAATACGCTCAGGCAAGCGTGGGTCAAGAGGCGTAGGGATTATATATTCTGGGCCAAATTCCATTTTATCTTTGCCATAGGCTTTTAAAACTTCATCAGGCACAGGCTCTTTTGCCATCGCGGCTAAGGCTTTTACGGCTGCCATTTTCATTTCGGTGTTTATATGGGTTGCACGAACATCAAGTGCACCGCGAAAAATGAAAGGGAACCCGAGTACATTATTCACTTGATTCGGATAGTCACTACGCCCAGTTGCCATAATCATATCAGGGCGTGCCTCATGGGCGAGAGCAGGGTCAATTTCAGGGTCGGGGTTTGATAGCGCAAAGACGATGGGGTTTGGTGCCATGGTTTTTAGTGCTTCAACACTCATTAAATTTGGCCCTGAAAGCCCGATAAACACATCAGCATCGGTACATGCATCTAGCAAGGTTCGTTGGTCTGTTTCTAGTGCCCACTCTTGTTTATATTTGTTTAAATCATTTCGGCCTGAATGAATCACACCGCCACGATCAATCATAAATAAATTGTTTTTGTTAGCACCTAAAGACGTTAATACCTGCATGGATGCGATACCTGCTGCGCCAGCGCCTAAGCAAACAATTTTTGCATCTTCGAGCTTTTTGCCTTTAATGTCTAAGGCATTTAATAAGCCTGCTGCAATAATAATAGCCGTACCGTGTTGGTCATCATGAAACACAGGAATATCAAGCTTTTCTTCCAAGATACGTTCTATTTCAAAACACTCAGGCGCTTTAATATCCTCAAGATTGATACCACCAAAAGTAGGTGCGATATTTTCTACGGTTTTAATGAAGTCTTCGACAGAGTCTGCATTCACCTCAATATCAAACACATCAACATCGGCGAAACGTTTAAATAAAACGCCTTTGCCTTCCATTACTGGCTTGCCTGCTAATGCGCCTACATTACCTAAACCCAGTACCGCTGTACCGTCGGTAATAACGGCGACTAGATTACCTTTTGAGGTGTACTTATAAGCATTTTCTGGATCTTTTTCAATTTCCAAAACCGGTGCTGCAACACCTGGCGTGTAGGCCAGAGATAAATCCTTTTGAGTTTCAGTTGATTTGGTGATTTGAATGGCTATTTTGCCGGGCTTTGGGTTTAGGTGGTAATCCAAGGCTTCCTGTTTTAAGGTTTCTTTTGACATGCTTACGCTTCTCTATTGTATGATTTTTACCAATCTGCCTGGTACGGGTTCGCCTTTTGGGAACATGCCATTAATCAGGCGGAGTCGTTGCTCACCCACTTTACTACGGCGGGCTAGTTGAGCATAGGTCAAACCCGGAGTTGTTGCACGTCCAATAACAATTCTCCCTGTATGTTTTTTATCAATGCGGTATTTCAAGCCATTAATTCGCTTTAAATAACCTTCATGATTTGCCGGTTTTGTTCCTGCTGACTTAATATGATCCGCCTCTGCGATAACATTTTGTAGACGCCGGTCGTTTGTGGGGTGCGATGCAAATACACCGTGATATGAAGGTGCTTGACGCCCCGACTTGCGCGCTAGATATTTACCGTATTGCTCTTGCGCTTTTAATACACCGATAACATCTAACATATTTTTTGTAGAGTAGCCGACGCGTGCCAAATATTCAGCACCTAATTTATCAGCTTGTAACTCATGCTCACGGCCGTAACCAGATAAAATTGCACTACTTAGTTGGTTAATACTTTGTCTATCTGTTTTGGTTTTGCTGGCTATAATTTCACCCAGTATCGCACCAGCAACCCCCATACTTTGTTGGCGCGCCCCGTGACGTGCCGTTACATGACCAATCTCATGCCCTAAAACACCCGCTAACTCACCCTCAGAATTTAAGTAGCCTAATATGCCCGTAGTGACATAAATGAAGCCACCAGGTAATGCAAAAGCGTTCACTGATGGGTCATCTAAAACCGTAAAGGTATACTTGATATTATTGCGATGACTCTTTTTTGCAAGAGCCTGCCCAATATTGTTTACATAGGCTTGTAGCGCAGAGTCATTATAGCGTTTGTATTTTTTTAGTACGCTTTTGTGCCCCTCTGCCCCTATCGCAAGTTCTTGTTCTTTTGAAATCAATGAAAACTCTTTTTTCCCCGTTACAGGGTTAACCGAACACGCTGTTAAACTGATCAGTGCGGTAATTAAAAGACTACTAATGAATGTGTTTTTAATCTGCATTTTGTGAACTCCATTTAAGAGTGGGTTTGAGTATTTTATGTTGGATTACACGAAGCTGAGACGGATGCTTTAAGCTAATCGAGCGTTTATTACGTTTATTTTTTAAAAATCCTGAGATGATTATAGTTTGCCCCCATAATTTATCAGTATCCAAGCCCTTAAAGTAACGCAAGTATTTCTTTTTCAGCTTTATCTCAATATGACGCTTAGAGTTACTCTCTAGTTCCATAATAATCGATTTTTTATGCTGAATAACTTTTTTTATTTTGCCTTTTAAGCGTACTCGACCTTTCACACGACTGGGCAAACTAGCGGCCAACTTTAGTTGGTTGTGCTTTAAGCGCCATATGCCGAGTATTTGTTGTTGAGCTATTCTTTCAGATTTTTGGTAACAATCAGCCAAGCCAACATTAGGAGGAAAAAACATTGTGGTTGCAAAGCCCTTTTCTAGCAACCAACTTTCGATATTAATCCCGTCAGGCGTATAAACATGTGCCAGTGTTCGGGAGTAGCGATCTTTCCTTTCCTCCTCGTAACGTAAATTGACTTTGTAGTCTGATTTTTTAAGCAGCACCCGGAGTGCTTCCTTCGCTTTTGCAGCATAAGCTTGTTGCTTTTGTTTATGATGCCTCACCTCTGGCGTATCAATACCAATCAAGCGTATTTTACGCTTATCAGTAAGTAGCAAGGTATCACCGTCATAGACCCATTTAACCGTTACTGACTCGGGTTTAGATAAACTGTTAGAGTTACACGTTACCGCGAAAAGAAGCGTAGGGTAAATAGAACTAAATATGATAGAAACAAAAAAGACACCCGTAAAGAGTGTCTTTTTGTTAAAAATAATATTTACCAAATAACGCCTCATAAGAAGACGTAAATAATAAATTTACTTTCTACCGTAACGATTGTTGAACTTATCAATCGCGCCAGCAGTAGTGTTAGTGTTTTGCTTACCGGTGTAAAACGGGTGTGATGCGCTTGAAATATCAATCTTAATCACTGGATATTCATTACCATCTTCCCACTTGGCAGTTTCTTTCGAGCTCATTGTAGAACGCGTAAGGATTTTAAAATCACTCGCAAGGTCTTGAAAAATGACTTGATTATATTCTGGATGTATGTCGGCTTGCATGGAAAAGTCCTTTAAATCTGGTTTGTTAGTGCGCTTAACTCATGTAAGCTATTGTTCGATAAATCGAAGAGCGAGAATTTTAACAGAACTCATTATAAGTTCAAGCCCTTCTTTCATACTATAGCGTAGTTTTTTAAGTTTATGCAATTCATTGACAGCCATACTCACTTAGATTTTTCTGACTTTGATAGCGATAGAGAAGATGTCATTAAACGTGCGCTAAAATTTGGCATATCTGACCTAATTGTGTCAGCAACAACGGCAAAAGGCTGGGGTAAACTAGCAAACGTGGTTGCAAAGCATCAACCACATTGCCATGCTGCCTATGGGCTACACCCAATGTTTATGGCAGATTATCAATCCCATCAGCTTGAACAATTACCCCTCTTTTTAAAAAAATCTCATGCCGTAGCAGTTGGTGAAATTGGCTTAGACTACTCTATTCTCAATTATCATGATGAAAAAGCAAAAAATAACCAGTTAGATTTATTTATTACCCAACTTGAAATAGCAGTTAGTTTAGACTTGCCGGTTATTATTCATGCGCGTAAATCTCTCGATATTGTGTTACGAGAAGTTCGCCGCCTTCCTAAGTTATGTGGTTCCGTCCATTGTTTTTCTGGCAGCATACAGCAGGCAGAACAACTCATTGAGTGTGGATTTTATTTAGGCTTTGGTGGGCCGATCACTTATACTCGCGCCACAAAATTACGAAAGTTAGTTGAAGTTTTACCACTTGCCGCATTATTGTTAGAAACAGACTCACCCGACCAACCCGATGCTAGTCATTATAAGATGCGCAATGAGCCTGCTTTTATCATAAAGGTAGCTAAAACCATCGCTGAACTACGCAATATTAGTATTCAAGAAGTGGCACAAGTAACAAGCTATAATGCACAACAATTATTTGGATTAAAGAGTACAAAATGAAAACATTAACCACGGTACTGATGTTACTCGCCATCTTGGTTGGCTTAGTTCTTGCCATTACACCTTTTGTAGCAGATAAGTTTTTCCCCATTCCAGAAAATGCGGTGCGCCAAGCAAAGCCAGCGGCAGCAGCGATGGCTTTAAAACGTTGGTTTAACGATCCGCAAGCAGAGTTTTTATCAGTACAGGCAATTAATAAAAAAACAGATAGTAGTAATGTCTCTTGGTTTACTTTTAGTGTGGGTCGAAGTGCGGTTGAAAAATATATTATTGATAAAAAGCTTAGCCAACAAACACTAAACCCTACTATTTTAGAAACAGTTTTTTTTAGCGCTCAGCCGCCTGCCACGTGGTGGCAACCCGCTGCAATTAATCAGCAAACCTATTTTACTGGGCAAGATCAAGGGCGAAGTGTTTCTATTATTTACAATCCTTCATCTAAACGTGGCGTATTAGTCACCACGACGGTAAAATCAGACTCTGCCAACTCACTTGCAACCCCTTCTTCAACACCATCTAGAATAAAGAAATAAAACTATGTCAGCATCATCATCCAAAAAAGTCATTTATGCCGCATTGGCGGGTAACACACTTATTGCTATCACCAAGTTTATTGCATCCGCTATGACCGGCAGTTCTGCAATGCTATCCGAAGGGATTCACTCCTTAGTCGATACTGGCAATCAAGGGTTATTACTTTATGGCATGAAACAGGCAGAAAAACCTGCTAGCCCTGAGTTTCCCTTTGGGCATGGTAAAGAAATCTATTTTTGGAGCTTTGTGGTAGCAATTCTTATTTTCGCTTTGGGTGCAGGTATTTCAATTTATGGTGGCATAACACATATCATCCACCCCAGTGAAATCACCGACCCATTAATCAATTATATTGTTTTATTTTTAGCCATTCTTTTTGAAGGTAGCGCCTTTTTCTTCGCTCTCAAAGAGTTTAAAAAAGTCAAAGGCCAATTAACCTACCTTGAAGCGGTCAAACGCGGAAAAGACCCTTCAATGTTTGTGGTGCTGTTTGAAGATGGCGCAGCATTACTTGGGTTAATGGTAGCTTTACTTGGGATTTGGCTCACACAGGTCACAGGTATTGTCATTTTTGATGGTATTGCTTCAGTTGTTATCGGCATAATTTTAGGTTTGACCGCGATCTGGATGGCGGTAGAAACCAAAGGCCTATTAATTGGTGAAAGCGCAGACCCTGAGATTGTACAAGCAATAAAAGACATGGTTGATGAACTGGATGCGATTGAGCGTACCAACGAAGTACTCACTATGCACATGGGCCCTGAGTATATTTTGGTAAACGTGAGTGCAGATTTTGCTTCATCGGCAAGTTCAGATGATGTCGAAGGCTCAATTGCAGCGCTTGATAAACGAGTAAAAGCACGCTTTCCCTTAGTAAAGCGCCTATTTGTTGAAGCAGAATCAAGAGAGCATTTTTTAAATACTAAGCATACTTAAAATCTGCTCGAAAGGTGCTATGCCTTGTTGATTATGCTCAATAGTAACCACAGGGGTAGTTAAGCGCTGCTGTAAATCGTTTTGGTTATTCATATCGGTTACTTCGCTGTCACCCTTCTTATTTAACACAATAGCCAACAACTTGAGTTGGCTGTTTTCTATCGCCTCGACCGTTAACAAGGTTTGATTGATACAACCTAAACGATCATTAACAACCAAGATTATTGGTAAGTCTAAGGCAACAGCCAAATCTTTATTTAAACCATCAGAACAGATCGGTGAATAAAAACCGCCTGCGCCCTCAATATATAAAAACTGATTTTCATCGACCCCTTGTAAGCACTGATTTTTTAGTGCATTAATTATTATAGTTTTATTTTCTAGCATGGCTGCTCTATCAGGTGATATAGCCGCCTTAAAATGATTTGGGCAAACTTGCGGTAAATACGCTGTTTTATGAGCGGCAGATGCTAACTTCCAGGCGTCGCTTAAAGCCTCATCATCAGGCCAGCCCGACTCAACAGGCTTTCTTGGCATAACATTTACACCTTGCTTGACCAATAAGCTAATAAGCTTTTCACCTACCCACGTTTTACCCACATCAGTATCCGACCCGGTTATAAAAACGCCTTTCATTGAATTGCCATACTTTAATTAGTTTCCATTTATTACCGTGCAAAACTTTATTTTTAAGCTATATTAACAGCTCAACTATTATTGAGCACCCAACAGATGAAATTTATTCATTCTTTATTTATTACCGTAATAACACTTTCATTAATGACTGTGCCCGCAATGCTACTAGCAAAAAGTGCGGCAGAAAATAGTACAGGCAACA
This sequence comes from Thiotrichaceae bacterium, assembly GCA_026989145.1. GTDB lineage: Bacteria > Pseudomonadota > Gammaproteobacteria > Thiotrichales > Thiotrichaceae > Cocleimonas. Next base: position 32,746 of record JALSJU010000108.1, on the reverse strand, counting down.
GTGTAATGGATAATTTCGATGTCACCAAAGTAGCCGAGCATACGTGGGTTGTTTTAGGCCCCACTGGTCAGCCAAGCGTTAAAAACAAAGGCTTTATGAATAACCCTGCGTTTATAATTACAGATAAAAGTGTCATTGTTATTGATCCAGGCTCAAGCGTAAATGTCGGTCGTGCCCTATTAAAAAAGATTCGCGCCAAAACAGACAAACCCGTTACTCACGTTTTTAACAGCCATGTACATGGAGATCATTGGCTAGGCAATCATGCCATGCAGGAAGCTTACCCAAATGTAGAAATTTATGCCCATCCAGAAATGATAAATGAAGCCAAGAATGGCGAAGCAGAAAGTTGGATTAATCTGATGAAAACCCTCACCGAAGGGGCAACAAAAGAGACAAAAATAGTCTACCCATCAACAGCTCTTAAAAATGGTGAAGAAATAAAAATTGATAACATCACAATAAAATCGCACTTAAATGTAAAAGCACACACCAAGACCGATGCGATGTTTGAAATTCTTGAGGACAAGGTTTTGGTAACCGGTGATAACGCTTTTAGAGCACGTATGCCGCGCTTAGATGATGGCAGTTATGTGGGTAATATCAAAGCAATGGACGTCGGTTTAGCGCTTGATATCAAAAAAGTTATCCCGGGTCATGGTCCGGTTGGTGGCAAAGAAGTCTTAACCGAGTTCAAAGACTTTCTGAAAATCATCTACGATACCAGCAAGACCTTAGCCGATGAAGACATGGAGTCCTTTGAAATGAAACCCATTATTGTTAAAAAACTAGAAAAGTTTAAAGATTGGGATAACTTTGATGGTGCTATTGGCAAGTTGATTAGTGTTGCAGTACTTGAAGCTGAAAGTGAGTAACGAATTCGAGACCATTTGATATAGCTCGCTGCGGAAGTGCTTCGGTAATTTCACTCTCCAACCGAGTCGTGCAACGGTCTCGGTTTATTTTATAAAAGTATATTCAAACCCATTACTGCGTAAAATAAGCTTTTTCTCACTCAAGTGCTTAATGTAATACCGCATAATTATATCATCACCCGCATCAGGTGCTAAATTTGTGATGTAAAGCATGGTTTGTTTTACATGCCAGTTTTCTGCATCAACAGAAAAAGCATCTTTTAATAAACACGCAGCACCGGCAGAGCGGTAGTAGCGATTTTTATAAAATGATTGCGCCCATTCGGTATCCTTACAGTCATCTTCTTGGCGTTGATATTTCCAAACACCGCCAGTCAGTAATTTTTCGGTTCTAATATCTTGGCGACTTTTAAGTGGATGATCACTTTTTAGTAGAGCCTCTGGATCATTTTGTCGCATCTCGGTAATCACACTACAACCCGTAGTTAACCCTGTAAATAACAACGTAGTTATTAATATTGAAATGATTTTCATATGTATTCTTCCCCAAGAATAAATTTATGCTGTGCTTTTAAGCCGTTTCTTTTAATGCTTTAGCTTTAAAAATAAACGTCCCGAACGGTATAAATGATGCAAAAAATCCTGCAAGTGTTTTAGCTAAATTTAGCTCGCCCTTTACCGTATGAGAAAACAGTAAAACCAAGAAGGTTAAAAAGAGTATTCCATGAATAGGCCCAATAATCTTAACAGCTTCGGGAAAGTCTGCATAATATTTTAAAGGCATTGCAACAGCTAACAACAGTATCAATGAGGAGCCTTCAAAAAGGGCAGACCAACGAAGTAGCGAAAAATTAGGTTTCATTACAAATCACGTTTATTTAAAAAGGGCGATACTATCGTAGTTAACACTTTTTTGCACGAAACTAGAGTTACTCCCATCAGCACTTAGCAATATGCTAGTATTAACTCATTATAAACTATATAGAAAATAAGGAGATCACATGAGTTTAATCAGCACTCTCGGTAAAGTAGCAATGGGCATCGCGGTTGCCAAAGGTTTAGGTAAAATGATGGGAGGCTCAAAAGGCGGAAGTGGCGGCGGAATCGGCGACCTTTTAGGTGGCTTAGTGGGTGGTAAATCTGCTGATACTAAAGGTGGCTTAGGTGGAATATTGGATTCATTAGGTGGCTCTAAGTTAGGGGAGGCACAATCTCAAGGGCGAAATCAAGGTGGTTTTGGGGGTCTTTTTGGCAATGCAATGCAGGGCAAGGAAGTCAATCCCTCATCCGAACAAGAGCAACAAGCTGAAATTATGCTACGCGCAATGATTAATGCGGCAAAATCTGATGGCAATATCAGCGAGGATGAGCAACGTAAAATTACCGAACATTTAGGTGATGTATCTCGTGAAGAAGCAGAATTTGTTCGAAAAGAAATCAATGCACCACTTGATGTAAAGGGCTTTATTCAAAGCGTACCTCGCGGTATGGAACAACAAGTTTACCTGATGTCTCTGATGGCGATAGATTTAGACTCTAATGAGGAAGCTCATTACTTAGATCAACTGGCTAAAGGATTAAATATCTCAAAAGAGGTTTGTAATCAGATTCATGAAAAACTTGGCGCACCTGCAATCTATGCATAGCTATATCAATCTTTCTAAGAAGTAACCTAAAGCCTGATGTTATCAGGCTTTTTAATTACCACTTATCAGCTTAATTATCTAACTTAGCATTAATCCGCTAATATACTCACATCTAAAATAAACAATAATAGGGGATATTATGTTAAAGACATACACACTCTTAAAAAAAGACCATGTCATAGATTCAGATAAGCATGGCACCATGACTTTTTTAATTCGTGATGAAAATGGCGATGAACGTCCTGTTTCAGGTGAAACTTTTCTGGGCGAAGATAAACTACCAAAAGGTATTTCATCTATAAATAAGCGTGAACTACCTTTAATTGAAGACTTATTTAATTTAGAAGTTGATGAAACGGTTGAAATTGAATTTGATGCTTACAATAATGTTTATAATCGTGAGTTAGATAAAACCATTAACCAAATAGCCTACGATAAAGTCCTTAACATGCAACAAGAGCGCAAGCTTTTTTACCGTTTAAAAAAGTTTTTTGGGTTAACTAAAGCTTCTGCTGACAGTGAACCACTGAAACAGAATAAAGTTGCTTAGTTTATAAAAAGAGGGCTTTGCATTCAGATTTGCTTCTTGCCTCTTTCTGTCACACTTCGTATTAAAGGAATATCCACAAGCAAAAAAAACAGCCTCTAGGCTGTTTTTTTTTGCTTTGAAGTTTCTAAGCTTATTTTTGAGCACTTGGTACTTGTAGCGGTGCTACCGGGGCTGGCCTCATCATAGGTGCACGGTTAATCTGCGGGGCACGATTAATGGGCGCAAATTGGTAACCATACTGAGTTTGAGGGTAATAGTAACCGGTATTGTTATTGCTGCTCCAAGGCATTTTCCAGCCATTGTTACCATTGTTATTCCACGGCATGCTAAAACTATTTCCATTATTGTTCATGGTTGGCATAGTAGGCATATTAAAACCTGTGCCGTTGTTACCACTATTCCAAGGCATTGAAAAAGAGTTACCACCGCCATTATTATTCCATGGCATCGTCCAACTACTACCATTACTATTCCACGGCATTGTCCAATTATTTGAGTTTGTATTACTGTTGAAAGTTGGCAATGACGGCATGCTCCAATTATTAGCGCCATTGTTATTTGACCAAGGCATGCTTACGCCACTGCCATTAGTGTTCCAAGGTATATTAGTGGCAGCGCCTGCTCTTTTATTTACACCTTTTGCGTTCGCTGTAGTATTACCAGCAACATCCCCATTTACATTACTATTTCCCTGAGCATTTCCTGTGCCTTGACCATTACCAGCACCTTGACCTTGACCTTGACCTTGACCTTGTAGGTTACCCTGTGTGGTCATATCGGTATTGCCTTTGGCTTTAAATTTGATATTAAAATCAATCGCGCCATCTGCATTGCCTTTACCAGTTCCCCAGCCATTGCCTGAACCTTGAGTGCTTCCTTGGGTATTGCCTGAAGCGTTGCCACTGGTGTTACCGTTACCTTGAGTCGTGCCGTAACCATTTGCATTGCCGTTGCCGTTGTTAAAACCGTTAAACCAATTGGCTGAAGCTGAAGTACTAATTGCACTGCTTGCAACAAGCACAGAAAATAGTGTGATTAAATGTTTGTTCATGATGTGATCCTTATCCTAGCGTGAATAGAAGTCTCGATACAAAAGTGTATCTGTATATTAGAATATACTGATATTGTTTTTTTGTAAAGGGAAACTAACGCTCAAGCGCTCTAATGCGTAAAAATGAAGCAAATCTTGGTATGCCATTTTTGGTTTCCCCCCGATATTGATAAGTAATCGTCTCTCCTGCTTTTGGAGGGTTTCGTCTTTCAAGATCTGTAAAACCTGTGCCAATTTTAAAGCGCTGACCGCTCGGCATTTCGACTAAAATCGCTCCCATCAATCCTTTGTACTTGCCTTTGCCACCGATCGTTTTAATGACTACGGCCTCTGCATCCTGATAAGGCTTAACTTTAAGTAAATCCCCTGTGCGTTTACCTTTATAATACGATGATCCTCGATGCAGCATTAAACCTTCAGCACCTACTTGGGTGATTTTCTTAAGCTGCATCATAAGCTTAGCGTGCGAAGAAACTTTCCATTGCTTAACTGCTTTTAACCAGGGGATATTTAAAGATGCCAAAGTTTTTTTAATTAGATTAATACGCTGTATAAAATTTTTTGGCGAGCTTGGCACATCAAAGACCATAAATTTAATGGCCTTCCATGCTTTATCATCGGGCTGTTTATCTCTTACCACACTGACTAAAGCTTCAAATTTTTGACGAGCTAACCATAATTCACCATCTAAGCGCGTATACTTGGGGAAGTCCTTAACAAACCACCGCGGCGCATGATAAATATTACCACCACGAGAAACCAAATGCTTACCATCCCAAATTGCCCTGACACCATCGTATTTTTCACTGACCCAATAATCACTTAAATCAATACCTGAATGATAAACATTTGCTAACATTACAGTGGGTTTTGCCAAGTCTTTAGCAAAGGTGTGATTAAACATAACGCTAATCAGAAAAATACTTACTCCAGCCGATATAAATTTAATCATTTAACCATTCTCTGTTATGATAAGTTTACCGTATTCTTTACCCTTTCAGCTAGGATGTGAGTGATGACTAAAAAAGACAAACAGCAAGAAAATGTTATTCAATTAGATGACTTGCAAGAACTAAGCTTAAAAGATCAAATTATCGCCCTCACAAATGAAATTGAGTCTTTAAAAAATAACGAATCAAAAGCCTTAAAACGTTATAAAAAAGAACAAGCGTTAAAACCTTATCAAGCAGAGCTCATAGCTTTACAACAATATCTCGAAGAAACTAAGAAACGTATTATTATTCTGTATGAAGGTCGTGATGCTGCGGGTAAGGGCGGTACGATTCGTCGTGTCGCTCGTTATATGAATGAAAAACATTACCGCATTGTCGCACTTAATAAACCCACCGAATTAGAACGAACCCAATGGTACTTTCAACGCTATGTTGAACAATTTCCACGTGGTGGTGAAATTGTTATGTTCGATCGTAGCTGGTATAACCGCGCGATGGTAGAGCCTGTTTTTGGTTTTTGTACACCGGATGAACATAAACGATTTATGAAAGGCGTAACAGGTTTTGAAAAAGACTTGGTTAGACAAGGAACGATACTGATTAAAATCTATTTCAGTGTCACAAAATCAGAACAAGCGCGTCGTTTTGAGCGGCGTAAGACCGACCCGCTACGCCAATGGAAACTCTCAGAAGTTGATATTCAAGCACAAGATCATTGGGATGATTTCACCAAAGCAAAATACGATATGTTAAAACGCTCACATACATCCGCCGCACCTTGGACGATTGTGCGTTCTAATGATAAGCATGCAGCACGTCTTAATGTCTTCAAAGTAATTTTAAACAGTGTGCCGTATGAGCATGTTAATAAAGGCTTAGACTTTATACCTGACCCAGATATTGTGGTATCAGGCGCACGTGAAATAGAAACAATGGAAGCGGATAGGCTTAAAAAAGGTAAATTTAAAGCGTAGTAAAATGTAACATCTTTGCGACCAAACTGCTCTACAGTTAACGCTGTGCTAATTGTTGATTGCTACGCCCACCAGCATAAACCCATTCAATTAAACTATTATGTGCACCTACTGTTCGGCTACGAGCTTTTGGGTCATTGTGTAAAATTGTAATCACATAAGTTCTTCCATTGGCTGCTTTAACATAGCCTGCAATACTGCGTACATTCTTCAAGGTGCCTGTTTTGAAAAAACCTCTGCCACGTACAGCTGTTCCTCTTAATCTTCGTTTCATCGTGCCATCAACACCTGCAATAGCTAAAGACTGCATGAGGTGATTTCTAAAGGGGCTGCGGTAAGCATTAAGCAATAGCTCTCCAACATGCCTAGCACTAATACGTGCAAGTCTGCTTAAGCCAGAGCCATTTTCTATCCGTAATTCTGGGAAGTGTAAGCCACGAGAATTTAACCATTGGCTAATTGCATTAGCGCCACTTTGTGGTGTTCCATGTCCGGTACGCTTTGCACCAATTGATAATAGTAATTGACGTGCCATCACATTATTACTGTCTTTATCAATACTTGGCAGAATTTCTGCCAGAGTACGCGAGTAGGTTGTCAATAAAGGTTTCACTTTTTTTGGGGCTTGACCCATAGCGAAACGCGTCGATAATTTCCCGCCAACCTCGCGTTTCCATAAAGATTTCATACTGCCATAAATCATCTCAGCTGGGCGACTAATAACCCGCGTGTAACTTCGTGTTCCACAACGGCGGGAAAAAGTCCCGCTAAATGTAACGGTCGTTTTAGCACCTCGTTTAGATACCGCAATGCGCGGACGACAACCACGACGTACTTTGCGCATTTTATTAACTATTCTTAAATTATGCGTTGGTGTAGATGTTACTCTCACTCGCTTACCTTTTTTATTTGCACGTATTCTAAACTCCGTAATACGCTCATTAAATAATAAAGCATCGGGTTGTGCGTTATAGGCGGCATAACCTTTGCCATCAAAAGCAGCTGCGCTTTCATTAGGAATACTAAACATACTGTTATCAAAAACGACACGGCCTTTTACCGTGTGAATACCTTTAGCACGGATAGCACGTAATAATTTACGCAGTTCCGCTGTATTAAATTCTGGTGCACCGTATCCCTTGAGTATAAGATCACCACTGAGCACGCCTTTACGAATAGAACCCTGCGTATACACATCAAGCGGCCAACGATATTTGGGGCCTAAAACACCCAGTGCCGCGTAGGAAGTAATTAACTTCATTACAGATGCTGGAACTCGTGAGGCCTGATCTTTATAGGCAAGTAAAGGTTGTTTCGCATTAACCTCTTGAACAAAAGCACTCATGCCTTGCTCGGTAATGCCAGCATCCCTTAGCTGAGAGATAATCTCTAAGGGTAAGCGGTTAAACTGAGGTTTTTTTGTCGTTTGTTTAAATGAAACATGACGCTTTTTTACGCCGGCTATTGTTTTATTTTGAGCACTTTTACGTCTTAATTTTTGTTGTTGTAACTGCTGGTATCGCTGATTATATTGTGCCCTTGTTAATTGAACGGGGGCTGGCTTTTTATGGTATGTTTTGTTTGTTTTAACAGCTTTATTTAATACACGCGTGTTTATTGAAGCTGTTGTCCTCTGGTTCTTTTGAGGATGTTTTGCCTTCCATTGCTTTTGCCATTCTTTTTTGGTGATTCTATTCGCACGCGCCTGCTCTTTACTTCTTTTTACTAGCTTAGCAAGTTTCAGATGTTGTTTAAGCTGACTAGCTGTTGGCTTTACCCCATAACTCTCCCAAACAGCTGTCAGTGACTTTTCAGCATTAACGTTAACAGGTAGCAGGGCAATAAATAGGCAGGTAAAAAGTATTCTGCCATATAGCTTATTTGAAGTACGCATAGGTTCTCTATATTTATTATTATTTTAGGGCGAAATGCGCCCAATTAGTTCATCATTATCACATAGCAATACTTAAAATAAGCTTAACCAAATAGCTTCTATTTTTGCTATTTCTCATCATAAGGTACAAGGGTAACTAACTAGCGACTTCCTAGGTCTCAAGTAATTCTCGCATTCCAAATTCAAAGTAATTGTTTTATTATAAAGCTTTAGTTTGCACCACCGACTTAACTTGAGCCCCTCTCCATGAGTAAACGAATCGCAATTTACCCAGGAACTTTTGACCCCATCACAAACGGTCATATCGATCTAATCCAACGAGCTGCAAACTTATTTGATGAAGTCATTGTGGCTATTGCTGCCAACAGTAAAAAAAACCCTTATTTTTCTTTAGATCATCGTATTGAGCTTTGTGAAGATGTTTTAACACTCCCTAACGTTCGTGTTATGGGCTTTTCATCACTATTGATTGACTTCGCGAAAGAGCAAAATGCCGGCACCTTAATTCGTGGCTTACGTGCTGTGTCTGACTTTGAATACGAATTTCAACTAGCCAGCATGAACCGTAATCTTGCCCCTAATATTGAATCTGTTTTCTTAATGCCTGCGGATGAATATTCTTTTATATCCTCCTCTTTAGTCAAAGAGGTCGCATCTTTAGGTGGTGATATTTCTAAATTTGTTCACCCACTTGTTAATCAAGCGCTAATCAAAAACAAAACTCTTAGCAAGTAAAAACCTTGCAAAAATCAAGTTTGACCGCATTATCTGCTTGCAATGGTCTCACTTTGAAAATGGTTAATGTTTATTTTTCCCTGCGCTGTTAAAATCAGCATCAATACGAACCAAATAGATTTAGAGAAAGGAAGTTAAAAATGTCATTATTAATTACTGATGAATGTATCAACTGCGATGTATGTGAGCCTGAATGCCCGAATGAAGCAATCTACATGGGTGATGAGATTTATGAAATTGATCCGACCAAATGTACCGAATGTGTCGGACACTATGATGAGCCGCAATGTGTTGAAGTTTGCCCAGTCGACTGTATCCCAAAAGATCCGGATAACGAAGAGAACGAAGATCAGTTGATGGCAAAGTATGAAAAGCTAATGGCTGAGTAACTCTTTTCTAACCAGGATCTTTCCACGCCCTATGTTAATTACCCTCTCACCCTCAAAAGGTCAGGACTTTGAAACGTCGACACCGTCGGAAATTTACTCAATTCCTGATCAATTAAGTGACTCACAATTGCTTATTGAAAAAGCAAAAAAGCTTGATGTAAAAGATGTGCGTGAGCTAATGGCGGTCAGTGAGAATATCTCTATTTTAAATGTAGAACGTTTTAATACTTGGCAAACACCCTTTACACCTGATAATGCGAAGCCCGCATTGTTCGCTTTTAAAGGTGATGTTTATTCAGGCATTCAAAAGGAAAAGTATAATGATAATGATCTTGCCTATGCGCAAGAGCATTTACGCATTTTGTCTGGCTTATACGGCGCACTTCGCCCAATGGATTTAATCCAACCGTATCGCTTAGAAATGAAAACAAAGCTAAAAAATAAACGCGGGGAAAATCTCTACCAGTTTTGGGGGGAACGCATTACTGATAAATTAAATGAAACTCTTGAAGGTCATTCCGAAAAAGTCCTAGTAAACCTCGCTTCTAACGAATATTTTAAGTCCGTCAAACCTAAAAAACTCAATGGCCGTTTACTCAATATAAACTTCAAAGAAACTAAAGACGGCAAAACACGCGTCGTGGCTATTTTTGCCAAACGCGCGCGTGGCATGATGACTGACTTTATTTTACGAAACCGCATTGAGCATGCTGAAGATATCAAAGACTTTGGCGCAGGGGGCTATAATTTTTCTGCTCAAGAATCAACTGCTGATAACTGGGTATTTACTCGAGCACAGCCTGCGCCAAAAAAGTAAACGTCTGTATAACTGAGTTGAATTCTGCGGGTTTCAAGACATCAAGTCCTAGGCGTATTTTTGGGAGTGGATACACCCGTGGGCATGGTGCAACAGCCCTTCGCAAAAACAACAACGGAATTGATGCCTTGTAAGTTCACCCTTATATTAGCTAGCATTAAGGAGAACCTGATTAAGTCCCATAAAATTCTGTAAGTCTCTAGGGCAGTATATCCTAGGCGTATTTCTCATGAATGCTTGTTGCCTTCATGAGAAATACAACAACGGAGATGCTGCCCTAGAGCCTTACCCTTTGGGGCTTAGCCAAATTTCCAGCCTCTGTGTTATGTTCACTTTAAAGGCAATAAGCATTAAAAGCTCACATGCCTTGATGCTGAAAGTTTGGCGCTGCCAAAATCCAGCTAGGCTATTCAGAGTTTCTTAAAACACAAATTTGTTATCATCTATACTAAAGCAGTAAACCCACTGGAGAATAAACATGGAATTATTACCCATAGCACTGGTTATTTTAGCCTTTATCATCTTAACAATGGGTGTCAAGCGTATACCACAAGGCATGGAATATACGGTCGAACGCTTTGGTCGCTATACCCGTACCTTAAAGCCCGGCATTCAGTTTCTTATTCCCTTTATTGATATTATCGGCGCTAAAGTAAATATGATGGAGCAAGTTACCGATGTTCCTCAGCAAGAAGTCATCACTAAAGATAATGCGATGGTAAGTGCAGATGGTGTGGTGTTCTTTAAAGTGATGGATGCGGCTAAATCGGCTTACCGTGTTAATGACATGTACCGTGCCGTATTAAATATTACCATGACCAACATTCGTAGCGTGATGGGTTCGATGGATTTGGATGAGCTTTTATCTAAACGTGACGAAATCAACTCTCGTTTGTTGGCCGTGGTTGATGAAGCAGCAGCCACTTGGGGGATTAAGATAACCCGTATTGAAATCAAAGATATTAACCCCCCACAAGATTTAGTCGATTCAATGGGCCGGCAAATGAAGGCTGAACGCGAAAAACGTGCTTTAATTTTAGAAGCAGAAGGCCAACGTCAAGCACGTATTTTGAATGCAGAAGGTGTAAAGCAATCACAAATTTTAGCTGCCGAAGGTGAAAAAGAAGCCTCCTTTAGAGATGCAGAAGCGCGCGAAAGACTTGCAGAGGCTGAAGCAAGAGCAACGACGATGGTATCTGAAGCTATCGCAAAAGGTGATATTCAAGCAATTAACTATTTTGTTGCACAGCGCTACACTGAAGCATTAAAAGATATTGGCTCCGCAGATAATTCCAAAATAATTATGATGCCTTTAGAAGCTTCTAGCCTTTTGGGTTCGATCGCCGGTATTGCTGAAATCACCAAAGACAGTCTTGGCAAAAAAAGCTAGAAAAAAAAGAGGAACTATAAATGTTTTATGGGATTTTTGACAACCTGCTCTACTGGCACTGGTGGCTTTTTGCTATCGCACTTATTATTGTTGAAGTGTTTTCGGCAGGTGCATTTTTTATCTGGATGGGAGTAGCTGCGATCCTCACTGGTTTTGTCTTACTCGTGATGCCTGAAATGAGTTGGCAGATTCAATTTACTCTCTTTGCTATTTCAAGTATTGCCGCTATTTTATTGGGTCGATCCTTCTTTAACCGTAAAGAAATTAATACCGAAGACCCGACCTTAAGTAGCCAAGAGACTGGCCTTATTGGAAAAACGTTTGCTGTAGAACAAGCAATTATAAATGGCAGTGGTCGCGTAAAGGTTGGTGAATCAACGTGGAAAGCTAATGGCCCTGACTGCAACGTTGGCACTTCTGTAAAAGTAATTGCTATTGATGGTGCAGAGTTAATCGTTGAGATTGCTTGAGGAAAGCCTGATTAAGTCCCATAAAATTCTGTAAGTCGTATTTTGAAATGAATGCTTATTGCCTTCATGAGAAATACAACAACGGAATTGATGCCTTGTAAGCTCGCCACTTTTGTTAGCTTGCGCGGCAACGCCAAGTTTCCAATTTCTTCGTTATTTGTTTTTGGCATAGAATAACTATGCAAAAAACAAGCCTCGAACTTGAAAACTTGGCGTTGCCAGAACTCAGCTAGGTTATTCAGAGATTCCTTAAATTCTATCTGTGTTAACGTGCGCCTAAAATTGACAACAAGCGTTTATCATTAAGGTTTTTAGCCATATCGATAGAACTTAAACCATCGGAAGTCCGTTGATAGGCTGAAGAGTTATGCTTTAAAAGATAATTAACAATATTGGGCCGATTAAAACGTGTGGCGTGATGTAATGGAATCCAGTTTTTAATTGTTTTAGCGTTTACATAAGCACCATTTTGTACAAGATAAATAACAGCACGATAATGACCTCTTGCAGCTGCCATATGTAGCGCGGTCTCACCTTCTGCATTGGCCGTATTAATATCAATTCCTTGTGCTAGCAACTGCCCTATCAGCTGAATATTACCACTACTAGCAGCATCAAATAACTCACCTGCCTCAGGAATATGTTGTGCTTGCTGTTGCCTCGGCTGGTAAACCACTGGCTTAGGGTTGGCTCGATATTGTGCTTGCCTTTCTTTTTGTAAAGCTCTCGCTTTCTCTGCTCTTAATTGCTCTGCTTGAAAAGCTTCTTCCCACAGTAATTGCTCTTCAGCTGTACTAGGGACGGTAATAACCTCCTCACCGTTATTAATCGTTTCAAAAGCACTTACGGTATTTATCGTAAGGAGCGATAATAGCGCAATGCCTGCAAAAAGCGGGTGTGAGTTTTTCATAAGAAGACCAGTAATTTAATTAACTAATTACTAGTATAACGATGACAACTTTAGCCATCTTGCTATTCCCGATAGGCGAAGTTAAAGCGTGGATAACTGACGTTCTAAATCATTATCCTGGGGTGGCGTTGGTTTTGTTAACTCCATACTATGCTATGACTCCATTGGCATATAACAACAGTCCTATTCACCGACTCTAACACAGACAAAGGAATTTTAGTTACCCACTAGAAACATACAATTACTATAAAATAATCTTTCATGTTTTGTCGTGAGCAACTCTTTTTCTTCAATTCGTTATATAAGCTTACGGCTACCACCCACGCTCATAATTGGTATCCCAACTGGTCATAAATTGATCACCCCACTGTGGAATTTTGTAGTTATCACCGTGTTGGCTTTGGGGATTACGGCGATTGTATTGCCAGTTTCGGTCATAACCTGGTGGAAAGGGTGCGTAATTATTATCTGCTTCACGGGGCCAAAAGCGATTATGTTCGCGGTAATTATTATTGTAATTACCACATTCGATTACACCACGCTTACATAAGGTAGCGCGCCATTCATACTTTATAAAACGCTTTAGGCTGGGTCTATTTTTTGCTCTAAAAGCGACATTAACAGTCGGTGAGTATTCGTCTCTACCAAAGCCTGTACCCGTAGACTCATCTGACAAATAACCGCGCATTGTTGGTGATGATTGTTTGAACTTTTTATTCTCACGTTTATAACGTCTGTTCTTTTCATCAAACACAGCAACGGCAATCACCCCCATGGCTGAACGGTCTCCCCATGCATTTGAGTAGGAATCACCTGCTGAAGTAAAATAAAAGCGATTAACACGATTTTTAGACGTTCTCCAACCCATATAGTCTGTGGATTCATAAGGGTCTAGCACATACATTTTTTCATTATTTCGTAAGTACGACTTTTTTCCGCTAAGAATATTACGCCCATCGACAGCAACGATTACACCAACGCGCCGACTACTGGTATTGCGTAAACGTATTTTATAATGCTTACCTTTGGTTGCCTCTAGGTAGCTACGCTCCGTATTTAATCGGCTATTATTAGCCGTGTATTGATTAAGAATTCGGCCTCTGTCGTCCACAACATCAACAACGACCGTATTGTTTTGGTTCTCATTCCAATATTCTGCCGCTTGTGCGCCACTAAAAGCAAAAATTTGTGCCGTTAATAAAGATAAAAAGAGTAAAAAGTTTTTCATATTACAGCTCCTGTGCTGATTTATAATCGAGAACAATACTGTCTCATACCCTTTACGACCGCTTTTTTTATTTATAAGTTCAATTTCTCAAAACAATGCTTAATTTTTAAGCTGGCTATTGTGTATTCTAAGCAGTGCATTTAACGCTGCTACCGTAACATCACTGCCACCTGCTGAACCCAATAAAGTAATACAGGGGACTTGTAATTTTTGATGCTTTTTCCACAGCTCTTGCTTTGCATCCGCCGCATCTACAAACCCCGAAGGGGCTGCTATAATCAACGCAGGCAGATCAGATTCATCGCTTTCTTTAAGGATTTCTAAAAGCCGAAGCAATGCTGTCGGCTCATTACCTATAAGAATAATACTACCGGATAAATAAGGCTTCCAAGAGTCAACTGCCGTCATACTGCGAGTTTGTTTATTTGCTTTAGCCTGCGAAATCACGCTAGCTTTTTTAATCAAACATATAGGTTCTTCTTTTAAGTATTTTTGTTTTACACCGCATATGACATTTTCAGCATCACAAAGTAGTTCAAAATCATCATCCAAAACTTCCAGCGCTTTCTCAACAATATTTTCACTAAAACGCAGTGATTGAACCATGTTTAGATCACCTCCTGCTTGAATCATTTGTATTGCTACTTTTTGTTCTAACTCAGAAAATTGATCAAGATTTAACTCGTCCCTTACAAACTGAGTATATTCTTTTCTAATCTTTATAGGATTCGTTTCAAACTTAGCCATGGAAAAAGTAGTTTACCGAAAGGATCTTAATTATAAATAACTATTGATGTCACATCTTATTTTCTTGATCGAAAGAACTTATCAACCTTATCATATATTCAGCTTTGGTTAATCTACATTCAGTTAGTCTTGAGAAGCTATAATTTCCCTAGACATTTTTTCTAACAACTCAACACAAAAAGGTCTCAACATGCTTTCTTCAAATAAAAAAACATCTCTTAATTACCTACTCGGCATCACACTCACCAGTGCAATCATTTCGCTTAGCGGTTGTGGCGGCGATGGCGGATCAACAAAATCAACACCTCCTGATACTTCTGGCGTGACTGATGCAAAGCTTAAAAAATCCTTAAAAGAGGGTTTAACCAAAGGCTTGAGTTCAAATATAGATAGCTTAGGGAAATCATTATCAAATGCTAATAGCACCTTTAATAACGGATCTAGCTCACCTAAACTTCTAGCCGGTTTAAGCACGAGTAACATGATGATGGGCGTTGTTAATGCAAGCGACCCGATTGTTGATAACTTAAATGAAGTAAAAGATAAAATAGTCGAAAACCTTAACCTGCTGATTGATAACTCAACCTCAACTCATACAGGTAATGTTTATACATTTAATCCAAATGAATCTGTAGTCTGTAATGATTTAGCAGATACACCTTCAGGGGTTACGAAATGCATATCGATATTACAAAATGTAACTTTTGTAAGCACAATTAATGGGGTCAGTAGTAATAACGACGTTACTGCAGCAGATACAGATTTTAAATACAATACATCCACATTTTCTAAGCTAGGCTTCACCAATAACTCATCTTATTATCAAGTTGAATTTTTCGGTTTACCTGATTTATTGACAGCGATTAATGATGTTTCAGCCGCAAATAATCAGATAGATATTCCAAGCAGCATGACAGGCTCGTTGAAAATTGCTTCTAGCGCACAAACCGCTACCAGTGGTACTTTTACTGTATCAGTACCTGCTGCGATTGCAATTGCTAACACATCACCGGCTACCCATATAAATATTGGACAAACCAATAATTTATTTAGTGTCGCAGCTGACAGTTCAAGCAACGCATTAACGGTTAATATGAGTTTAACAGCACTAGATATTCTTACCACCCAACAGAATAACCAAGGCGCTAACCAAACTGAGCAAATTATTCTTAATGCAATAACGGGTAATGCAACCATTACAAATAACGGCAATTTAGTCACTTTAACAGGTGTTGGTGCAAACTCAATCCAGTTTAAAATTAATGGGACTGTTGCTCTAAATGCATCGTTAGCCACATTAGGCGCAACTATCAATGCAGCAAACGGCCAAACTACGCTTACGCTGAGTGATGCATTAAACTTTGATTTAGCGATGACCAATGTGAATGGCTTTCTTGATGATTCACAGCCTGTTACAGACACAGTTAACCTAAATATAGATGCGCCAACTGGTAGCATCGCTAGAAAAAGTACGAATAATAATGGCCCTAAACTAGTGAAAGTTACAACTGGTTCACTAACGGTAATCAAATCAGCTACAGGAAGTAGCCCTGTGAATAGCACTGTCGCTTCAGGCAGCTGCTTAAACACCAATGATCTTTCTGTAGACACAAGTGCTAATTGCCAATAAAAACGTTAAACTTGCTGCATGAGTAAACAAACTGCAGCAGAAACAATCTACGATAATTTAAAACAACTTGGGGGCGAAACATCGCTCCCAAGCTCTCCTCAAGAAGCACTCCTCGAAAGCGTAAGCAACCCACAATCAGATGTTGATTATGTGGTGCGTTTCACAGCCCCTGAATTCACCTCACTTTGCCCAATGACAGGTCAACCCGACTTTGCGCATTTAATGATTGATTACATTCCGGATAAAAAGTTGGTCGAAAGTAAATCACTCAAACTCTTTTTAGGCTCGTTTAGAAACCACGGTGCATTTCATGAAGATTGCACGGTTAGTATCGCGCGGCGTTTGATTAATGAGATTGCACCTAAATGGATTAGGATTGGGGGTTATTGGTACCCACGAGGTGGCATGCCAATTGATGTGTTTTTTGCACAAGGAACAGTTCCCAAAGGCGTTTGGGTACCTGATCAAAAAGTACCAAGTTACCGAGGCCGTGGTTAAACGGCATTTCAGGTGCTAGAGCGTCCAGCTCGCTTCAATCTGATCGGCTTTTAACGGTTTGATTTTTAACTCTCGCTCTTCTTCACCCGGTATACCTACCTTTACGGTTATCTCATCTTCATCACGCCCTTGACTGTAACGTGCGGTTATTGCAGCAGCAAGGTGAATATCTTCGGCAGAAATATCCGACCCATCCAGCAAGGTTAACGGGCCATTACAACTGGCGGTTTTAACATAGGTAAATTGCTTTTTATAACCTTGTAAAAAACGTGTCTCACCTTCTTCACGTGACACAATCACTTTAAAATTATCTCGTGGGCGAAAATGCCGGCCTATTTTAAGCAGCATAATGTCGTCCATTTCATAGGTTCGACCTTCGCCCCGATGACCCAATAAATCTTTCATTTTGTCCGAGTAGTTAGGGTCGGTTAAGAAACAACAGCCCCCGGCAGGCTGGGCATAATCATCTAGTTTCCACTTTTCTGCCAAAGCCATTTGTGGCTTGCGGTTACGCCCAGAGAAATCAAATAACTTATCACGATCAACCCAGCCTTCTTTCTCTGGTTTAGTCGCGGGCAAGTTTTGCGCACACAACGGGCGAAGCAATAGTTCATCAGCACCTGATTCTGCCGCAATAATTGGCATGGTTTCACGGCGTTGAGACATCGGGCGTTGTCCAATAACCTCCCCCGTGACAATAAAATCAAAGTCATTTTCTTCAATCCATTGATGTGCCCGCTGAACCATGAAAATTTTACAATCTAAGCAGGGATTTAAATTAGCGCCGTAACCGTGTTTTGGGTTTAACACCACATCTTTATATTCTTCAACCACATCAATAATATGTAATTTAATACCTAATTGTTCAGCAACCCAGAGTGAGTTATTGCGTTTTGGTTTGCTGGATTTTTTCTTGCGAATGGCATGGGTATGTCCTTCCACGCAAAAACCGGTGAAGAAGTTAATGCCTTCGACATGAATCCCTTGTTCCAACATAGCTTTCGTGGCTAACAGTGAATCTAAGCCCCCAGAAATAAGAGATACCGCTTTACGTTGTTGGGTCATTTTACTATTCAACTATTGAAAGTGAGAAGCGGATTATTACAGCCCAGCTTTGGTTTGTCACATAAACTTAGATATAATGAGACCATATAGGAGATTTATAGCTGAATCCGTGACTTCACTACGGCACAGTACGCAAGCTATTGATTCAGGATAATTACATTTGTCTGAGACAACTTGATGAAAACCCTTTTTGATACATTTAAGTTTTACATTATCTTTACTTTGCTATTCTTAATGGGTCTTGGCATTTTGTGGTTTTATAATAACCTCAATCAGTCCTACCAGGTACGTATTGCGGCAAGTAAACCCGGCAGTGAAACCTATAACTTAATTAAAGCTGCTGCCGATGTTGTCACTAGGCAAAATGGCAATATACACCTAGAGCTTGTGCCTAGCCTAGGGTCATCACAAAATTTACGTTTGTTAAAAGCCAATCAAGTACAAATCGCAGCGGTGCAAGCCGATAGCCCGTTGATTGATGAAGCTCGTTTAGTAGCAAGATTATTCCCCGATTTATTTCAATTAGTAGTGCGAGTAGATTCCGACATTCACAAAATCTCTGACTTACGGGGAAAAAGTTTAGCGCTGCCTTCAACGTCTAGTGGTCAGTATAAATCATTTTGGTTTTTGATGAAGCATTACCAGCTTAGTGAAGGAGCCTTTGATTATAAGTCCATGTCTTCGTCAGCTGCTTCGTTTGCTTTAGAAAAAGGTACCGTTGATGCTATTTTTAGAGTGCGCCCACCGGGTAGCCAAAGTATTCAATCATTGGTTGATAAGGTCCCTGTGCGAATCATTGAAATCGACCAAGCCAGTGCAATGACCTTAAAACTACCTGCAATTGATGCGGGCATTATCCCTAAAGGCTCTTACAAAGGCACGCCCGCCCTACCCGAGAGAGATATTCAAACAGTCTCGGTACAGCGATTATTAATTGCTCGAAGTGATTTAGATGATGAAGTCGTTAACCAATTCACGCGGGTTTTATTTGAGCAACGCAAAGATCTATTAGAAAAGTCAACCCTTAGCAGTTTTGTACAAGCGCCTGATCGAAGCAGAGGTACATCGATACCATTGCATCAAGGTGCATTACAATATTTCGATCGTAATGAACCAAGCTTTTTGCAAGAACAAGCAGAACCAATGGCTTTTATTGTCACAATACTCGCCGTCATATTCTCCAGTTTTATGCGGTTAGCCAATCGCAGACAAAAAAACCTATTACTAGTTTATAACGATGAACTAGGTAAATTTTTAAAAAAAGCTGAACATATGACAAATAAAGTAAAACTCCAAACTATGGCCGACCATTTAAATGACATCTTTAAAAAGATCTCAAAAGACCGTGCACAGGGAAAGTTGACGGCAGAAGACTTCGATTTTATTGCATTCACATGGCAAATGGCACGAGATGAGGTTAATGAGCGACTCCTACCCCAAAATGGTCAAAGTACACCTACCGAAGTAAAAATGAGTACCAAAAAATGAGAATTTTCCACTTGGTTTTTATTTCAGTATTACTAGTAGCGCTAGTTGTAAGTGGTAAAAAAATTGCTGCAAATTTACACCAAGAAGCAATCCAACAAGCGACTAAGAATTTGGAGTTAACGCGTGACATTCGCATTGCACAACTAAACAGTGAAGTTAAAACGATGTATTCAGAAAATCGTTTTTGGGCAGAAAGTAAATTAGTCAAAGAAGGTATGTCACAGGTTCTAAAGGGTTGGAATCTATTAAGTATTGACCCTAAAAATACTGCCAGAAAACTTTATATTACGGATAACCCGCTTTTCCCTAATTACACTGCCAACTATTTAAATGCGAACGATGGTTCTTTATATTCGGCAAGCCATGAGAAAATACATAAGCTGTTACGCGGACTCACCAATAATCGTGGCTATTATGACGTTTATTTAATTGCGAATAACGGTGATATTGTTTATACCGTTTACAAGGAAGATGATTATGCGACCAACTTACTCACAGGTAAATACAGAGATAGCACATTAGGCCAAGGCTTTAGAGAAGTTCAAGAAAGCACCAATTTAAACCATGTTGCCTTGTACGACTTTACCCCTTACCAACCTAGTAATAATAAGCCTGCAAGCTTTATTTTGAGCAGCATTGTCGATAATAACAATAGAACTCAGGGGATTATTGCTTTCCAATTACCTACGGAAGCACTCGATAAAATTCTTAAAAGTGTCGTAACAAAAAATAAAAAAATTACAATCATGCCTGTAGGGCCAGACCATTTATTGCGTAACCGAACCGAGCAAGAAAAAATAAAAGAAAAACAAAATAATGCCGCAATAACAAAAGCTCTAGAAGGTAAGACTGGTATAGAAAACATAATAGAAAGCGACCAAAAAACATACCTGACTGCTTACGCACCTTTTAACTTTTCAATGAATATTTTAGGTAATACCAATAAAAATACCTGGGGGATTATCGTAAAACAAGATATTAATGAAGTTTTAGACCCTGTGAATAAACACATAAAAAAATGGTTAAGTTTGTTACTGGGGCTAGCCTTATTATCGTTACTACTTTCATGGTTATTCACACGAGGTAAAGAGGACCTCGCCATAACGGAAGAGGAAGAAACTCATCGTCCCGTATGATTTAAACTTCAGCATTTTATTTCTACTGAACTAAACTTAGGTATAAATACAGATTCTAAGGAGTTTAAAATGCTATTTGAAGGCCAGTGTCTATTCGTTAAGAGGCTCGATAGCGGTGTTGCTGAGCTTAATTTTAACCGTTCTGATTTACCCATCAATAAGCTAGACCTTAAAACCCTCTCAGAATTCAAAGAAGCAATTACCGCACTTGATGCTGATACTTCCATAAAAGGTCTACTCCTCACCAGTGCAAAAAAAGACTTTATTGTTGGAGCCGATATTACCGAGTTTATAGGCTGGTTTGGCTTACCTGAAAGTGAGTTTGCGACCCGCTTACTTGATGTGCATAAGGTTTTTGCTACGCTTGAAGACTTTCCCTTTCCAACCGTTTCTGCGATTAATGGGGTCGCACTTGGCGGTGGTTTTGAACTGCCGTTAAGCACAGATTACCGCATTATGACCACAAAAGGTCGAGTAGGCTTACCTGAGATAAACCTAGGCATCTTCCCCGGCTGGGGTGGTAGTTTTCGACTACCTCGCTTGATTGGCTTAGATAACGCCTTTAAATGGATTGCAACGGGCAAAGCACAACGCCCCAAAGATGCATTAAAAGAAGGCGGTGTCGATGCGGTTGTTGAGCCTGATAAATTATATGAAGCAGGCATCAAACTACTAGAACGTTGTATGGCTGGCGAGTTAGATTATAAAGCTCGCCGTGAAGAAAAACGTAACGGCATCAAGCTCAATAAACTAGAACAACTGATGTCGTTTGAAACCGCGCGCGGCATGATTTTAGGCAAAGCTGGGCCACATTATCCTGCGCCAAAAATTATGCTCAACACGATGCAAAAACATGCAAATTTGCATCGTGATGAGGCCATGACCATTGAAGTAAATGGTTTTGTTAAAGCAGCTAAAACCGATGTTGCTATTAACTTAGTTGGCTTATTTTTAAATGATCAAGCACTTAAACGACAAGCCTCAAAGCTCACAAAAATCGCCACAAAGGTTAAAACAGCAGCAGTACTTGGCGCAGGTGTAATGGGTGGCGGTATCGCCTATCAAAGTGCCTTGAAAGGTACGCCTATTATTATGAAAGATATTAATGATGAGGCGCTAGCGCTTGGCATGAAAGAAGCCAAAAAACTGTTAGCCAAACGTGTGAAACGGGGCATTATGACCGAAGACGTGATGATGGACACTCTCTCACGCATTAATACCACGCTTACCTATGGTGATGTGGCTAATGCCAATATTGTTGTTGAAGCAGTAGTAGAAAATGTAAACATTAAAAAGTCTGTATTGTCAGAACTTGAAGATGTTGTAAGCGAAGATACTATTCTTGCCTCTAATACTTCAACCATTTCAATCACTGAATTAGCCACTGCAACCAAACACCCTGAACGTGTGTGTGGTATGCATTTTTTCAACCCAGTGCCACTAATGCCATTAGTTGAAGTGATTCGCGGAGACAAATCATCCGATGAAAGCATCGCCACAACGGTTGCTTATGCATTAGCGATTGGTAAAAAACCCATTGTAGTTAACGACTGCCCCGGCTTTATGGTGAATCGCGTTTTGTTCCCTTATCTCAATGCGTTTGAGAAGCTGGTCAATGACGGTGCCGATTTTTTACATATTGATAAAGTCATGGAAGACTTTGGCTGGCCAATGGGGCCCGCTTATTTATTGGATGTAGTGGGCTTGGATGTGGCTTGTCATGGGTCTGCGGTAATGGCAGAAGGCTTTCCTGATCGCATGAAAATTGATTTTAATTCGGCAACCGAAGCATTATTTAAAGCGAAACGCTTAGGGCAAAAAACAGGCGGTGGCTATTACCGCTATGAGCCTGATCGTCGTGGAAAGCCACAAAAGAAAAAAGATGATGAAGCAATTGCATTGGTAAACAAAACCAGCAATGCCATTCGCCAAGCTGATGAATTTAGCGATGAAGAAATTATTGAGCGCATGATGTTATCACTGTGTTTAGAAGTGGTGCGTTGTTTGGAAGATAATATCGTTGATTCGCCCGAATCAGCGGATATGAGTTTAATCTGGGGCATAGGTTTCCCGCCCTTTAGAGGAGGCGCATTGCGCTATATTGATTCAATCAGTGCCAAGCATTTTGTCACAATGGCAGAAACATACTCTGACTTAGGCGATGCCTACAAAGTGCCGAAACTACTTGCCGATATGGCATCCAGTGATCTAAGTTTTTTTGGAGGTGAGTCATGAGTGCAGCAAATCAAAAACTAAAACCTAGAGATGCAGTCGTAGTTGATGGCGTAAGAACACCGATGGGTCGTTCAAAAAATGGCATGTATCGGGTAACCCGCGCTGAGAACTTATCCGCACATTTAGTCGAAGCTTTGTTTGATCGCAACCAAGGTTTAGAGCCTACCAAAGTTGATGACGTAATTTGGGGCTGTACTTACCAAACACTGGAACAAGGCTTTAATATTGCACGAGTAATGGCGTTGCTCACCCGCTTACCGCATAGCGTGCCGGCACAAACGGTCAACCGCTTATGTGGCTCATCCATGCAAGCGATTCATACCGCCACCCAAGGCATCCAATCAGGCAATGGTGATTTTTACATCATCGGTGGTGTCGAACACATGGGGCATATTCCGATGACGCACGGCGTTGATCTTAACCCCAGTTTTGCCAAATATGCGGCAATGGCATCTAATATGATGGGCTTAACCGCTGAATTACTCGCTGTACAACACGGCATAAGCCGCGAAGCACAAGATGCTTTTGGCGCACGCTCGCACCAACTCGCACACGCCGCGGCGAAAACAGGAAAGTTTGATAATGAAATCGTCGCAACACCCGGCCATGATGCAGATGGCTTGCCACAAATGTGCAAAAAAGATGAAGTCATTCGCCCTGATACCACGGTAGAAACACTAGCGGGCTTACGCCCCGTATTCAATCCGAAAGGTGGCACCGTAACAGCAGGCACATCATCGGCATTGTCAGATGGCGCGTCGGCAATGGTCATCATGTCTTACGAGGCAGCCCAAGCCGCAGGCTTAACCCCCATCGCAAAAATAATCTCACTAGGTTTGGCAGGTGTCGATCCCGCAATCATGGGATACGGCCCCGTACCTGCCTCACAAATCGCATTAAAAAAAGCCGGCTTATCGGTGGCAGATATTGATGTTTGGGAGTTAAATGAAGCCTTCGCTGCACAATCACTGCCGGTGCTGAAAGATTTAGGACTTTTAGATGAAATGGACGAAAAAGTTAATCTTAATGGCGGAGCAATCGCACTCGGTCATCCGCTAGGTTGCTCAGGCTCGCGCATTTCAACCACGCTGTTAAATATTATGCATGATAAAGATGCAACCCTTGGCTTGGCCACAATGTGTATTGGGCACGGGCAGGGAATTGCAACTGTGTTTGAGCGTTTATAATTTTTATAGCGATCATTATAAGCTACACCGACTCGTGCAAAGATCTCATACTGTACAAACTAAAAATGTGAACCAAATACTTGCATACTATTTCACTTTTCTAAGTCTGCGATTTGGGTATTAGGTATTTATTGGCAAGCCACTGCTCCAACCCTCTGCCATACCTTTTGCTACTTGCAGATAATCAACTTTTTTGCTGTTCTCATTCCTAACCTTACAAAACTCTTGGTCGGAGTTAAATAGTGAAGATGCTAAGCCACGACCTGCATTGATAATCCCCGTTGTTTTATCTACCCTAAGTCGCGTGAACTTAGAAAATGCACTATCTAGGTCTATACTATTTTCTGATAAACAGTTTGCCAAATGCCAAGCATCCTCAAGTGCTTGGCAAGCACCTTGCCCTGATGTTGGTAAAGGAGCATGAGCAGAGTCACCAATTATTATTAGATTTTTCTTATGCCATAGTTCTGTTGGATTATGGTCATGAACATAGATTTTATTAATTTTATTCTGTGGTGTATTTGCAATAACTTCGCTGATTAGTTCAGTCCATTTTGAAAATAAAGTATTTAGTTCTTTCTTATACAAAGCAGGCTTTCGAGTTCCACTTTTTTTGGCTACAACGCCCCCAGCCCAATAAGCTTTATTTTGAGAAACAGGAACAATACCGAACCTTTCTCCTATGCCCCAGTAATCTTTAACAACAATCTCATCAAACACTTTTTCCTTTGACTCAAAGACGCCAACCCAGTTAATAAAGCCCTGATATATTGGTTTGTTGTTCCCCGTTACAAATTTTCTAGCTACTGAAGACATGCGACCATCAGCACCTATAATTATATTTGCTGTAGCTTTTTCGCCATTTTGAAAATAAATGTTTACTGTTTTTTTCTTTTCTTCAATTTTTGTGATTTCATAGCCGTATTTTATCTTTATACCAAGTGACTTAAGCTTTGAAACTAAAATAGCTTGAAAGTCTCTGCGAAGAATAGAAAGGCTTGGATAGCCCATATTTTTATTTATTTCTTCAATGCTTATTGAGCCTAGATCTTCACCAGTATTTGACATACGTTGCATTGCTGAAGGATAGCCAGAGACTTTTTTTATTTCTTCTAAAACATCTAACTGCTCTAAAACGAAGCTAGCATTTGGCCAGACGACAATGCCTGCTCCTATATTTGATTCAGACTGATTACGTTCATAGACGGTAACATCAAACCCTTTTTGTTTTAAAGCAATTGCACTGCTAACACCAGCTACACCACCACCTAAAATTGCTATATTCATAATATGTCTCTCTATATGTCTGACGCCTCATAAGGAAAGACTGAATAACCTACTGAACTCTGGCACTGAACATTGAAGCCGAAATGAACTGTAGACTTGTTGATAACGTATGTTGTTACCTAAACATCCAAATTAGCAACATTCAAAGCATTACTTTCAATAAAATCGCGACGAGGTTCTACGTGATCACCCATTAGCGTAGTAAATATTTCATCGGCTTGATAAGCATCTTCGATTTTTACTTGTAGCATTCTACGGGTTTCTGGGTCCATTGTGGTATCCCAGAGTTGTTCTGGGTTCATCTCACCGAGACCTTTGTAGCGTTGGATATTTAGGCCTCGTTGGCCTTCCTTCATCAACCATGCCATGAGGTTGTCAAAACGGGTAACGTATTCACGTCGTTCTGCACGCTCAATGTAGCTGTCTTTGGTTAAAAGACCATCAAGGGTTTGATTGAGTTTTATGATGTGTTTAATTTCCTGACTATTAAAAAAGTCTTTGCTTAGGAAGAAATCAGTATCTACGCCATGCATTAAACGCGTTATCCGAATTGCCCAATCATCACCTTCAAGCTGTTGCGCGCTTGCTTTGTAATTACGTGTACCATTAAATTTATCATTCATGGCAGTTGCTGCTTTTTCTAACCACTTTTCAGCCGTTGAAAAGTTAATATCTGCGGAGCCTGCTGAGTTAAATAACATCGCTTCTAATATTTCAGTGTCGTAGCGCCTAGCTAAACGTTTAATGATATTTTCGATTATCACGTAGTCTTTGGCTAGCTTTTCCAACGCCTCGCCTTTGATTCCGGGTGCAGACTCATCCACATGCAAAGCTGCTCCGTCTATAGCAAGTTGTAACAAGTTTGCGTTAAGCTCGTCGTCGTCTTTAACATATTGCTCTTGCTTGCCTTTTTTTATTTTATACAACGGTGGTTGAGCGATGTAAATGTGACCACGCTCTACCAGCTCTTTCATTTGACGATAGAAAAAGGTCAGTAGCAAGGTACGGATGTGTGAGCCATCCACGTCAGCATCGGTCATAATGATAATGCGGTGATAACGTAGTTTTTCAGGATCAAATTCATCTTTACCAATGCCACAACCGAGTGCAGTGATGAGTGTGCCTACTTCTTGTGATTGCAGCATTTTATCAAAACGTGCTTTTTCTACATTTAATATTTTACCTTTGAGTGGCAAAATTGCTTGAGTACGTCTGTCTCTGCCTTGTTTGGCAGAACCGCCCGCTGAGTCTCCCTCCACCAAGTATATTTCTGAAAGAGCAGGGTCTTTTTCTTGGCAATCTGCCAACTTACCCGGTAGACCTGCGATATCTAGTGCGCCTTTGCGTCGTGTCATCTCACGGGCGCGCTTGGCCGCCTCACGGGCACGCCCTGCATCCACCATTTTGTTACAAATGATTTTTGCTTCGGCGGGATTTTCCATTAAAAAGTCGCCTAACGCCTCACCCATTGCTGACTCAACAATGCCTCTTACTTCAGATGAAACTAACTTATCTTTGGTTTGTGATGAGAATTTTGGGTCCGGAACTTTAACTGATAAAACAGCTGCCAAACCTTCACGCGCATCATCACCAGTAAGTGAAATTTTGTCACTTTTCTTATTCGATAAAAGTCCTTCTCGTTCAATATATTGATTAAGTGTTCGCGTAAGTGCCGTTCTAAACCCTGATAAATGCGCGCCACCATCACGTTGCGGAATATTATTGGTAAAGCAAAAAATATTCTCTTGATACGAATCATTCCACTGCAAAGATACTTCAACCCCGACATCATCCTTCATTACATTAAAACTAATAACATTTTCATGCACGGGGGTTTTATTACGGTTGATATGGCTTACAAAAGCAGAAATACCGCCTTCATATTCAAACACGATATCTTCGCCTTCACCACGTTCATCAATTAAGTGAATACGGACACCAGAATTTAAGAATGAAAGCTCGCGCAAACGCTTTGCTAAAATATCAAAACTGTATTCGTAAATGGTGAAAATTTCTTTGCTAGGTAAAAAACGAACTTTAGTACCGGTTTTATCAGTATCGCCAATAATTTCCATTTTGGTTGTGGCATCACCAAGTGAATAACTTTGGCGGTGTACTTTTCCATCACGATGAATCGTCAGTGTAAGTTCTTCTGACAATGCATTTACAACAGACACACCCACACCGTGTAAACCACCTGAGACTTTGTAAGAGTTATCATCAAATTTACCACCGGCATGCAACACTGTCATGATGATTTCAGCAGCAGAGCCACCTTCTTCATGTTCATCAACAGGAATACCACGACCATCATCTGAGACAGAAACTGCGCCATCTGTATGCAGAGTTACAGTAATTTCAGAACAGTGACCAGCTAACGCTTCATCAATAGAGTTGTCGACGACCTCGAAAACCATGTGGTGTAGACCACTACCATCATCGGTATCACCAATATACATTCCAGGGCGTTTTCTTACCGCCTCAAGTCCTTTTAATACTGTGATACTGGATGAATCGTAATTTTGCTCTTCAGACATGCTAATACCTTTTATTTGATGCCATCAGTATACACTAAAAAGGCCTCAAAATAGAGGCTTAGACTGATAAAAACAATCGCAAAAAAGCATTCTTACATTTTTTAATTATTTTGTTTCTTACTGCTTTTTAACTCCAATCAAAGTAAAAGTAATAGCCACTATCCCTAGCTTTACCGAAGGAAGCGAACTTTTGCAGTTTAAATATTGATAGTTTTTATCTGAATTCGTGGCTTCAATGCGGATAACAGGTCGTAAGATATTGGTTTAGCATGGGATTTTAAAAAATCTTAGCTTCACCCTTAGGTTAAGCGGGAATTTTTTAAACCCCTGATAAATCAATAGCTTGCGTACTGTGCCGTAGTGAAGTCACTAATTCAGATTTTATTCAAGAAGTCAGCATTATTAGAGAACAACTGCACAGATTCTTTATATTATGGTTGAGTAGTTTTGCCCTTCTCAAACGTTTTTGCCCACCATAATCGGCTACGCAACCCCCAACTACTGGTTAAACCAACTTCACTGAATCGAATATTACCCTTACCATCAATAATTAAACTTGTTGGTACTCCTTTGACTCCGTAGCTGTCTGCCAGTCGGCTATCAGCATCGACAATAGTCGGCCAATTTTGAATGCCCTGTTTTTGCATATGTTTAATGACTTCTGCTTTATCACCTGACTGGTAGGCCACTGTAAGCACTTGATAGTCCTGTGTTAGATCCGTAATAGTCCCTTCTTCAAGTTTGCAAAATGGGCACCATTCTGCCCAAAAATGTAATAGTAATGGTTTACCTCGATAATCCTCTAAGTTAACGGTTTTCCCATCTAGAAGAACACTTTGAAAAGGCGGAGCAACACCGCTAACCATATCTTTTTGCTGCCAAGCACGGACTCCAAAAACAACCGCGACTATGATTAAAATCTCAAATAAAAACCTTAGCCAGCGCCTTTTTTTTTTCGTCTTTGGAGTCATTATATTGGTATCAGTCATTGTAATTTGTTTGTTATTTATAGAGTGCTAACCATAACAAAATCCAGTGACAGTAATGAACTTTTTATATTAAAATAATCCTCTATTAAAAGGGGCTTTTATGAAAAATAGTTATAAAACATTAGCGTTATTTGTTGTTTATTTGTTCTTAACTGGTTGCGATAATACTAAAAACGCATCAACGGTAGATAATGCTGCTAATCAAGCAGGAGGTTCAGAGCGAGAGAACCCTTTGCAAGGTCAAGTGGATGCATTAAATAAGGCCAAAAATCTTGAAGCAGAGATGCAAAAATCTGTTGAGGATCGTTTAAAAGCTATTGATGGACAAAAATAATTATGGTTAATAACTCCTGTTAGGCCCCGGTATCGCAAGTTTTTGAAAGCTCGTTGTAAACATGCTAAGTTACGCTACTAATTAATAACTCTTATAAATTCAGGGACTCAAAAAATGAAAATAACTCAAACTTATACAACCTTTATCCTCGGTGCTTTACTGGCAACGAGTGTTTCGCATGCTGATACTATTATCGGTTCAGATGTAGAAGTAGGAATGTGGCAGCCAAAATACTCATCAGGTAGCAGCAAAGTGGAAGGTGACAGCAAATCAATCTTTGCCAGTGCTACACTTGAACATCCAATACCCATGCTTCCTAACATAAAAGGTGCTTACTCTACTGTCAAAAGTGATAAGTATGAATACACAAAACTCGATGCTACTGCTTATTATGAAGTGTTAGACAATGACCTAGTATCAATTGATCTCGGTTTAGGTGCATC
The DNA here is from genome assembly GCA_026989145.1 of Thiotrichaceae bacterium. GTDB lineage: Bacteria > Pseudomonadota > Gammaproteobacteria > Thiotrichales > Thiotrichaceae > Cocleimonas. The sequence continues at coordinate 3,288 of JALSJU010000108.1, read as the reverse complement.
CAAATATATGGATGGAAAATTCAACAATATAGGTTTTACTGGTACGCTACCTCACCTTTATGTTGATGCTGAGCTTTCGCTTCCGATGATTAGCTCTACACTCTATACCGATATTAAATATATGGACTATAACGACAACACCGTTACAGATGCAATGGCGGGTTTGCGTTATGACTTTAACTTGGTCGCGGCAGACCTAGGTATTAAAGCAGGTTACCGTGTGCAGAGCATTGATACGCAAGATCTTGGCGGGCAATCATTTGATATAAAAACAGATGGTTATTTCGTAGGTTTGCACGCTGACTTTTAGTGAGCTTCCGATTCAGTTTTTTGAATGTGAACTCAGTTATTAGAATGAACGAATGAGTCGTTAGCGAGCTTACCGTTGGTTTTTTTAAACGGATAACTCGACTATAGTCACAAGCTTTATCCGCGACGTGTGCGGTGAAGCTATAGCGGGAATTATATTCTACTACAGAGTTTAAGCTTTGTTCCCTTCTAAACTGACGCTCCAAAAGTCTTAGCAGACTCATTTAGACAAGCAGCTGAAGCTCTAGAATACTTCAAAACCAAGGGTGCTCTATCCCCCATTAGCTGATAAAATAAGCAACTAATAAATAACTTCGTTAAAACAAAATGTCTGTTTTTGAAACCAACTTAAAAAATCTACCTCTCCTCATGCGCGGCAAAGTCCGTGATATTTACGATATTGATGAAAAGCATATGCTGATTATCACAACGGATAGGCTATCAGCATTTGATGTTGTGCTTCCCGACCCTGTGCCAAATAAAGGCATTGTGCTTACGCAGGTTTCAAACTTTTGGTTCGATAAGCTTTCACATATTGTGCCTAATCACTTTAGCACGCTAACGCTTAAAGATCTTAAGCTCGACAAAGAAGAACGAAAAGTCTTAGAAGGGCGCAGTGTCATTGTAAAAAAACTCAAGCCATTGCCCGTTGAAGCCATTGTACGGGGCTATATTATTGGCTCGGGCTGGAAAGATTATCAGCAGACAGGGAAAGTTTGTGGGATTGCGTTACCGAAAGGTTTAAAATTAGCGGATAAGCTACCAGAAACCTTATTTACACCATCAACAAAAGCAGAGGTTGGCGGGCATGATGAAAATATTAGTTTCAATAAAATGCATGCCTTAATTGGTGGTTATCTAGCAGACGAAGTTAAGCGCATAAGTCTTGAACTATACGAAGAGGCAGCTAAATTTGCACTCAGCAAAGGTATTATTATTGCCGATACTAAATTTGAATTTGGCTTAGATGAAAAGGGTAAGCTCGTTCTAATTGATGAAATTTTATCACCAGACTCATCGCGGTTTTGGCCTGCAAGTCAGTATCAAGCAGGGGTTAGCCCTCCCTCTTTTGATAAACAGTTTATCCGTGATTATTTAGAAACATTAGGCTGGGATAAAACACCACCAGGGCCACATTTACCCTCAGATATTTTAGAAAAAAGCGCAGCTAAATACCAAGAAGTCGCTGACTTACTTCTTAGCTAATTTTTTAGATAGCTATAAATTTTAGAACCTATAAAAAGAGTAATAATGAGTACAGAAACACACACAAAATCAAAGTTTGCAGGATTAGTGAGCTTGTTGCTCGTTATAGCCTTGGGAATAACCTTTGCAAAGTTACTCTGGCTAGCGATTACGCCTGTTCAAAAAATCCAGCCAGAAACCACCCAATTAAATAACACCCAAAATGTCACCACCACAAGAAAGAACTACGGTAGCATCATTGCCAAGCAGCATTTATTTGGCGTCGTAAAAAAACAAGCAGCACCAATAAAGCAAGCCGAACCTGTTAAGCAAGCCGCACCAAAAAAACGCTTAAACCTTAAGTTACACGGTGTTGTAGCCTTCAAATCAAACAAAGCAGGTTATGCACTTATATCATCTTCCGGCGGGATACAAAAAGTTTACGGCAAAGGTGATGAGTTAGAAGAAAATGTCACCGTTAAAAATATCTATCCCGAGAAGGTCATTATTTCTAATAATGGAGAAGATGAAGAGCTAATACTGCCACGTAAAATGATGAAAAAGCGTCAATCATCAGCAGAAGCTGCAAGCTTGCCCAGTGATAATATGCCTCCACCCATCGATAATATGGGAGCGCCAAACAGTGGCATGCCAGATATTGGCGCATTCAGGGAAGAGGTTATGGCGAACCCGCGTAAGTTAATGGATATTGCAACCCCATCTCCTGCAATCGTTGATGGGCAATTCATTGGCTTTAGAGTACACCCAGGCGCACGTCGTAAAATGTTTCGTGAGTTAGGCTTTCGCCCCAATGATATTATTACTGAAGTAAATGGTATCGTGTTAGACGATGCCTCTAAAGGTGCACAAGTATTGGCAGAGCTGGCACAAGCTTCACAAGTTTCGGCAACGGTTAAACGTGGTGATCAAGAGATATTCATTGAGCTTTCTTTTTAGGCCTCGCTTTATTCTAAGTTTATTATGTCTCGCTGTCTTAGTGAGCAGCTGTTACTCTGGCGCTAAAAATGCATCCTATAAAACCCAAATTAGTGGCCAGACAATGGGCACAAGTTATCACATCACTTTATTTAACCGAACCCCGATTAATAGTTCAAATGAATTAAGGTTAAGTAAACAAGTATCAGGCTTACTTCAAGTTATCAATCGTCGGATGTCAACATACAGAGATGACTCTCAAATTAGTCAATTCAATCGAAGTACATCGTTAAAGTGGTTCTCCGTTTCGGCCGATTTTATTCACGTGGTAAAAGTTGCACAATCAATTAGTAAAAATACGCATGGAGCCTTTGATATTACCGTTTCACCATTAGTAGAGGCTTGGGGCTTCGCAAAAAAAACCATAATGCAACCCCCCAGTAGTGAACAACTAAATCAAATAAAAAAAACGATTGGGTATAAAAAACTTTCATTCCGTGAAAATCCACCTGCATTAAAAAAACACAATAAAAAGCTACAGATAGATCTGTCTGCAATCGCTAAAGGCTTTGCCGTTGATAAGCTTAGCGACTACCTTATTAGCCAAAATTATAAAAATTTTATGGTGGAGATTGGTGGTGAAATAAAAGTCAAAGGTCATGCTAAAGATGGGGAAAAATGGCGTATTGTTATTCGCAACCCTCACCTTAATGAGAAGAACATTAAAGGAAAAAAACTCCTCTTAAGCGATATAGCTGTAGCGACATCGGGTAATTATTTAAACTACTTTATAAAAGATAATGTTCGTTATTCTCATATTTTAGACCCAAGAACTGCGCAACCAAAAACACAACCCGC
>JALSJU010000107.1 GCA_026989145.1 Thiotrichaceae bacterium | reverse complement strand
TATTTAAGCACAGATTTTCGGAGATAGTCATGGCTAAAGTATGCCAAGTAACAGGTAAACGTCCGGTAGCAGGGAACAATGTTTCTCATGCGCATAATAAAACACGTCGTCGTTTTTTACCTAATTTACACACACACCGTTTTTGGGTTGAAGCTGAAAACCGTTTTGTAAAGTTACGCCTTACTGCAAAAGGTATGCGTATTATTGATAAAAAAGGTATTGATACTGTTTTATCTGAAATTCGTGCCCGTGGCGAAAAAGTTTAACCCAGCGGGTTAGCGTTAAAAAATAGGAACATATTATGCGTGATAAAATCAAAATGGTATCAACAGCTGGTACAGGTTACTTCTACACAACAACGAAGAACAAACGTACTATGACTGAAAAACTCGTTAAAAAGATGTACGACCCTAAGGTTCGTAAGCATGTTGAGTTTAAAGAATCTAAAATTAAGTAAATAGCGTTAACACGCTGTTTAAAAAAGCCTAGCCAGTCGCTAGGCTTTTTTTATGCCTGTAAGTTATATATAATCAATGGCTTAATAATGTGCATGGGCTATGCAGATTACATAAACAAGAAAAATAAGACTTTCACCTGAGTGAAATGGGGATACAGTGAAAATGAGCAATAGAGCTCGAAAAAATAACGCTCTAGTAGATAGCGCGCTTATAAAGGCGACGAATTTAAATCGCTTTTATGGGGAATATCATGCGGTTAAAGATTTTAACCTTACCTTAAAAAAAGGTGAGGTGCTGGGCTTGCTCGGCCCAAATGGAGCGGGCAAGTCTTCTACCATGCAAATGCTCACCGGTAATATCTCACCGAGTTCCGGCGAGATAATGATCAACGGCATTAACCTTGTAGAAAACCCCAAGCAAGCAAAGCGTCAAATCGGCTACTTGCCTGAGCAGCCTCCTGTATATCGTGATATGACTCCGTTGGAGTTTTTAAATTATTGCGCTATGTTGCACGACATTCCAAAATCCAGAGTATCAGCAGCAGTGAATGATGCTGTCGAGCGTTGTGTTCTGGGTTCGGTTACGAATAAGCTAATCGGTAATTTATCCAAAGGTTACCAACAGCGGGTAGGCATTGCACAAGCGATTTTGCATCAGCCGGAAATTGTTATTTTAGATGAGCCAACAGTCGGTTTAGACCCGCTTCAAATTACTAAGATTCGTCAGCTGATTCGTGAGCTGGGCAATGACCACAGTGTTATCTTATCGACACATATCTTGCCAGAAGTTCAAGCGGTATGTGATCGAGTACAAATTATTAACCATGGTGAAACGGTGTTCTCTGACAGCTTCGCACAACTTGCGCAAAACCAGCCATCGAATCGTATTGTTGTTGGTTTTGGTGATGCAGTGGATGACGCAGACTTACAATCATTAAACGCACTAGAGAAAGTAACTAGTTTAGGAAGTAATCGTTTTCAGCTTGATTTTAATGCGCCTGTAGAGCCTAGTATGTTGTATAAACTGGCCGTTGAGAATGGCTGGATATTAACCGAGTTGAATAAGCAAGAAGAAACACTTGAACAAATTTTTATGAACTTAGTCCATACTGATAATGCCTCAAACACCTTGCGCGCAGAAACAGATAAAAATAACACAGGTGAGAAAACCACGGAGCAAGCCTCATGAAAAAAGGCATGATGATTGGTTTTAGTGAGTTTAAACGCATGTTTAACACGCCGTTGGCATGGAGTGTTTTAGCTGTTTTACAATTCGTTTTGGGTTTGTTATTTCTAACGTTTATGGAAGAATTCATTAGTGTTGTGCAACCTGCTACAGCGACTTCTGCTAATCCGCCTGGTGTGACAGGTGTTGTAGTTGCGCCGATATATTTATGGGCTGGTATTATCATGTTGGCGGTTATGCCAATTATGACGATGCGTTTATTTGCGGAGGAGCGAATGAATAAAACATTGTCATTACTGCTTACCTCGCCACTATCATCCACGCAGATTGTATTAGGGAAATATTTGGGTATTTTGCTGTTTATTTTCTTGGTGGTAGCGTTACTTACCTTAATGCCTTTGGCTCTAATCACTGGTACGACCTTAGATTGGGGGGTGGTTTTCTCATCTTCATTAGGCTTGTTTTTACTGCTAAGCTCTTTTGCCGCAGCAGGGTTGTTTTTATCTTCATTGACTACTCAGCCTATTATTGCGGCGGTTAGCACCTTCGGCTTATTGTTTTTTTTAGTGGTGTTATACCTTTCGGGAAATACCCAAAGTAATAGTAGCGAAGTGTTTATTTATCTCTCGCACTTTAGTCATTTTTTACCGTTTCTTGAAGGTGTGTTGGATACCAGCGATGTGGTTTATTACTTACTTTTTATTATTGGATTTTTAATTTTGACCATCCGTAAGCTGGATAATGATCGGGTGCTGGGATGATTACGATAAACAATAAAACCAAGCAGAAAACAAAACAAACGCGTCCCTCTCAAATGGGGTTACGCCTGCAAAACATCCTATTCACGGTATTATTTATGGGTGTTATTGGGATGCTGGCATGGCTCGGTAAAACTTATCACGGCACTTATGATGTGAGTTTAAGACAGCAAAACTCACTACACGCTTCCACACAAAAACTGTTAATGCGCCTTAAAAAGCCGTTAAAATTTATAGCCTACGTGCCGGATGATGCCACCGTGCATACTGGCTTGAAAAAAATAATCGCCAAATATAAAAAAATAAAAAAAGATACCGAGCTGGAGTTTATAAATCCAGAGCTTAACCCAAAACGCGCTAAAGCCGATGGCATTCAGTACAGCGGACAATTAAAAATCAGTTTGGGTGAGCGCAGTGAAACAGTTAACTCAGCCGATGAACAAACCTTTGTGAATGTGTTGCAAAGGCTATCACGCGATAAGCCAAAGCTTGCCCTGTTTCTAGAGGGGCATGGTGAGCGCAATGTGTTTAGCGAAAAATCTAGCGGGCTTTCGCAGTTGGTGGGCGTGTTAGAAAAACAAGGTTTTCTATTTCAGCCGCATAATTTAATCCGCACGCAAAGCATCCCTGATAGCACAAGTTTTATTGTTATCGCAACGCCACAAAAAGACTATCTGCCGGATGAAGTGAAAATCATTCAAGATTACCTTAAAACAGGTGGAAATTTATTATGGCTACATGATCCTGGTTCTATCAATGGTTTGGATGCACTTGAGCAACAATTGGGCCTAGTCATCCATGAAGGAACCATCGTCGATGCAAATCAAGCCCTGCAAAAAATGCTCGGTATTAAGCACCCCGCTGTGGTTGCGGTGATTGATTATGGTGAGTCTGAATTAACTAAAGATTTAAGTGCGCATGTGTTGTTTCCTTTTCCTACTGCGATAGAGCGCGATGAGGAGGCTAAAAATAGTCCGTGGCAATATCACGCTATTCTATCCACACTACCTACTAGCTGGTTAGAATCGGGTGAAATTGAAGGCAATGTGAAATACGATGACGGTGCGGATAAAGCAGGGCCACTAGATATTGGCATGGTGTTAACACAGGCAGGGGCAACGCCAAAAGCCCCACAGCAACGCGTATTAGTGTTAGGTGATGGGGATTTTTTAGCTAATAATTTTATTGGTCAAGGTAGTAATTTAGAGCTAGCTAAAAATATGTTTAATTGGCTTGGCTCGGATGATGCGTTACTCTCAATCAAAGGTGTAAAAGCACCTGATACCGAATTAAAAATGCCGGGCTGGGCGTTATTTGGCTCGGGGATATTCTTTTTAGTGTTATTGCCAGCAGGGTTAATACTTATTGGAACATTGCGTTGGTTAAAACGTAGGAAGAAATAAAATAGGGATTTACAGATGAAAGCAATTATTAGCATAACAGGGCTTACAATCTTAATGATGTTATCAGGCTGTATGGCTAGCCAAAGGCAAGTAGAGAAAAATGCTCAGGCAGTTAAAGGCGGCGGAATAGCAAAAGTTGATGGTGTAGTGAAACCCTTAAATACCGCATTTCACCAGCATTGGATAAATGCCTATGAAGAGCAGGGTGGTAACACAACGTTAAATATATTCAGGCCCGTTGATAGTAAAGACTTCTCCCAAGGGGGCTTTCGCATGGAATTTGATTTTAAGCCTGATGGGAGCTGCTCCTATAAAGATGCCAACTCAGGCAATATGTGGCGTTGTGTGTACACAAAAATTGGTAAAAAAGTATATTTATACAATAACCAAGGCGCAATACTGAGTGACTTAATTTTCACGCTAGTAGAAGAGCCAAGACAAGATATGATGCGCCTAAGCTATGGTATTTTATCGCCTATAAAAAAAGAGAAGTCAGCAGCTAAAACAAAGTGACTAATAACAGTAAAAAAAGGTTACTCCTAAATGGTTTGATGCTACTGCTTGTGGTCGGGTTAGCGGTGTTTATTGCAACACGTGATGATATTGGAGAAGCACAATATAAAACGCTTTATGATAAAGCCATTGGCGATGATGCCAAAGAAATTATCATTCATGCAGTAGGGCGAGAAGATGTTGTTTTACAAAACAATAATGATAGTTGGGAAGTTATAAGGCCGAACCAATTTAAAGCAGACCCAGCCAAAGTCAGGCATTTATTTACACTGCTTTCAGAAAATGCCGAAAGTAACTATCCAATAGCAGGAAAAAACCTAGCCGACTATGGCTTAGACAAAGAAAACCTCAGCGTAAGCTTTAACGGCATCAAATATATCTTCGGCAATCTCAATACAGTGACCGAGCAACGCTTCATCCGCAAGGGTGACACGCTTTACCTTATTCAAGAAACCGTATCAGGTTTACTGTTAGCGGGTGAAGAAAGCTTTAGGCTCGATTCTAAAAATATGCCTACAGCTGAGATGTTGCCGGCAGATATAAAAGAATAATACCAATTTTCTATGAGAGGCTTTGCTTAATCTCCCGTAAAGTTGGGCTTTCTATACCTAAACTATCTGCTATGTTTAAAGCACGTTCCAAGCGTGCAGGCGCACTTCTTCCCATACAACCATGAGCTGGGTCACCTTCAAAGGCGACGAGCATGGCTTTTGTAATGGCTTCTTTATCTAAGGTTTTCTGCGTTAGCGATTCTTGAATGGTGTGAATATCAGTTAGTATATTTTCTGTTAGCGCTTGGTGGTTTGTCCAAAGCTCGCTAACTGTACCGCCTACTTTTAAGCCTGCGATATTGCTGGCTAGAATATAGTAATTTTTGCGTACCAGTTCTAGTAGCATTTGTTCAGAATCATTAATCACTTCCACAGGTATGTCTAACGTTTGTAAAGCATTGGCAATTAGTTCTGCTTTATTGCCATGAACCGGTGAGGGTACGACAACCTTAACATCTTGCCCTTTTTTCTTTTCAAACCATACGGATATAACTGTGGGGTTTAGGTCGTATTGCTGCCAGTCTTTGGGTAATAATTCGTTTTGAATTAAGACTAGGCTATCTTTCCAAGCTTTAGGTAGTTGTGATAACAACGCTAATTGCTCATGAAGTTCACCTTCGCCAACCGCAAGAATTACTGCTTCTGGTTCGGGGACTTCTTTGGCGACTGTTTCAGAACTTTTATCACGGGTAACGGGATAGATAGGATGGCCGAGGCGCAAACAACCGCGCGCAAAAACGGAGCCGATTTCTCCGATGCCGATGACTACGATGGGTTTTTTCATTCGTTGTTCCTTATTTTTTGCTTTATCGTTAATAATAGAGAAGAATAGACTTTTGCCCAGATGATTAAGTATGCCAGAACTACCCGAAGTTGAAACCACCCGCCAAGGAATTATTCCTTATATTGATCAGCAGATTGTATCTGAGGTGACCGTACGCCAGCCAAAACTACGTTGGCCGATTCCTGATGAAATTCAACAAATGGTGGGTCAAAAAATAGAATCCGTGAAGCGTCGAGGAAAGTATCTTTTATTGGAAACGTCACAGGGTACAGCTTTAATTCATTTGGGTATGTCAGGTAGTTTGCGTGTCATTGATGCCGGTGCAACGCCGGATAAGCATGATCATGTGGATATTTGTTTTAACAACAGCAAGGCAATTCGCTTACATGATCCACGTCGTTTTGGCTCAGTATTGTGGACGACGAAAAACCCGTTAAAACACAAGCTAATCCGATCATTAGGCCCTGAGCCATTAAGTGATGATTTTAATGCAGATTATTTATTTTCCGTATCGCGCGGTCGAAAGGTGAGCATTAAACAGTTTATTATGAATGGTCATGTGGTTGTTGGGGTAGGTAATATTTATGCCTGTGAATCACTATTTATGGCAGGTATATCGCCTAAGCGTTTAGCCGGTAAGGTCTCAAAAGCACGCTATGAAAAATTTGTCGCAGAAATTAAAACAGTACTTACCAACGCTATAAAGCAAGGTGGCACAACGCTGAAAGACTTTGTGCAGGCAGAAGGTAAACCGGGTTATTTTCAACAACAATTAAATGTGTATGGACGGGCAGATGAAGCGTGCAATCAATGTGGCAAGGCCGTGATGCAAATTACTCAGGGGCAACGCTCGACATTTTATTGTAGCCAATGCCAGCGTTAACTAATTATGTGCGGCTGTTCAAGTAAGCTGCTGAGAATCGCTTCTTTAGTCTCAAAAAGCTTTCTAGCCTTTACTTCTAAACCCCCAAAACAACCCTAGGCCAGCCATTGCCGCAGATGACACATTAGCCGTGATAAAGTTTTTCAAACCACCTAGGTGAGGTGAAATCCAAGCAATCAGTCCGTTATATATACCTTCAAATTGATCCCACTTTACATCAATCAAATTATTATACTGAAGTACAAATAATAAGATGAGTGCAGTGCCTGATAAAAAGAAAACGAACTTTAAAAAAGTCCGGGTTGCAAAACCGATAACATAGCCAACGAAAAAACTAAACCCCATATAAGTAAAGAGCGCAATCCAATTCCCAGCTTGGATAGACTCGCCAACATTTATCGCTGCAATTAAAGGTGAGAGCATGTGATACCTTCCATGATTTACAAGTGAGAGCAAGCATATCATAATTCCCACCTTCCTTACCAAGTTCTAAGCGCTTATGCCATCTAAAATAAACCGTCGATTTAGCGTCGCGCCCATGCTCGATTGGACGGATAAACACGAGCGTTATTTTTTGCGGTTAATGTCAAAACACGCCTTACTTTATACTGAAATGGTTACTACAGGTGCCTTAATTCATGGTGATAAAGAGCGTCATCTAGGCTTTAATAAAGAAGAACACCCAGTCGCGTTACAGCTTGGCGGAAGCGAGCCAAAAGCAATGGGGCTATGTGCAAAAATGGCTGAAGACTACGGTTATGATGAAGTTAACATTAATGTAGGCTGCCCCAGTGACCGGGTGCAAAGTGGCGCCTTTGGTGCGTGTTTAATGGCTGAGGCAGACTTGGTAGCAGAAAATGTTAGCGCGATGCGACAAACCGTAAAAATCCCTGTGACGGTAAAAAATCGTATCGCAATTGATGAAATGGATGAATACGAAACCCTGCATAATTTTATTCAAACTGTCTCAGAAGCGGGTTGTAACACGTTTATCATCCATGCAAGAAAAGCATGGTTAAAAGGCTTAAGCCCAAAACAAAATCGTGATGTACCGCCGCTTAATTATGAGCTTGTTTACCAAATGAAGCAGGACTTTCCAAACATAGAAATCATTATCAACGGAGGCATTAAAACCTTAGATGAATGTGGCTCGCACTTACAGCAAGTAGATGGTGTAATGGTTGGGCGCGAAGCCTATCACAACCCATTTATTATGAATCAAGTCGATGAGAAAATTTACGGCGATAGCGCCAACACAAATACCCGTTTCGACGTTTTAGAAAGCTTTATCGAATACATGGAGGCGCAATTAAAACAAGGTGTTTACCTAAAACACATGAGCCGCCACATTCTAGGTTTGTTTCCAGCCATGCAAGGCGCTAAAGCATGGCGTAGACACATTAGTGAAAATGCGCACAAAAAAGGCGCAGGAATTGAGGTTATTCGTACAGCAGTGGGATTTTTGGGGAATTAATGTTTTCTAAATTATTCACCGTTTAGGTAATTAAGTGTTGACCAAAAATAAGCCAGCCAGTAAAATGCGCGCTCTGTCAACCCAGACAGTATCTACCATTCCTCGATAGCTCAGTTGGTAGAGCAGTAGACTGTTAATCTATTGGTCCCTGGTTCGAGTCCAGGTCGAGGAGCCATATTCTAAAAGCCCTGTAGCGTTTTACGTTACAGGGCTTTTTTGTGGCTGTCTCCTAAAGGAAAGCCTGATCAAGTCTCATAAATTCTGGCAACGCCAAATTTCCAGCATCAAGGCATGTGAGCTTTTAATGCTTACTGCCTTTAAAGTGAACATAACACAGAGGCTGGGAATTTGGCTAAGCCCCAAAGGGTAAGGCTCTAGGGCAGCATCTCCGTTGTTGTATTTCTCATGAAGGCAATAAGCATTCATTTCAAAATACGCCTAGGATATACTGCCCTAGAGACTTACAGAATTTTATGGGACTTAATCAGGCTTTCCTAAAATAGCGTTAGATTGCGTTACAATACTTTTGTGACTCAAATCATTAACAAACGACTAAACCAGCAACGTAAAATTATTCATATTGATATGGATTGTTTTTTTGCTGCGGTTGAGGTTCGTGAAAACCCTGAGCTTAAAGGAAAGCCGGTTGCCGTGGGTGGCAAACCAAATACGCGTGGTGTGGTGGCGGCGTGTAATTATGAGGCGCGTAAGTTTGGGGTACATTCGGCAATGCCGATGTCACGCGCGGTTAAGCAATGCCCGCAGTTGATAACTACGCCGGTACATATGGATTTGTATAAGGCTGTCTCGATAAGTATTCATCAAATTTTTCAAGATTATACGGATTTGATTGAGCCGCTATCATTGGATGAGGCTTATTTGGATGTGACCGGTTCGCAACAATGCAATGGTAGTGCAACGTTGATTGCACAAGAGATTCGCCAACGTATTTTTGATGCTGAGCGGCTGACTGCTTCGGCAGGTATTGCGCCCAATAAGTTTTTGGCGAAGGTGGGGAGTGATTGGAATAAGCCGAATGGTCAAAAGGTTGTTACGCCGAATGAAGTACCGTTATTTGTAAAAGAGTTACCTGTAACGGCTATTTCTGGGGTAGGTAAGGTTACCGCTAAGAAAATGGCATCATTCAATTTAAAAACCTGTGGTGATTTATACGAGCTGGGGCTGGAGAAATTGCAGCAATATTTTGGACGGTTTGGCAGTACTTTGTATGAATATAGCCAAGGCATTGATCATCGGCCGGTGCAAAATAATTGGATAAGAAAATCATTAAGCGTGGAAGATACGTTTGCCAGTGACTTACCTGATCTCGCTGCTTGTTTGTTGGAAATTCCACAAATTTATAATGAGCTGTTAAAGCGATTGGAGCGAGCAAAACAAAAACAGCGGTTAGTGCCAAAGGCATTATTTGTGAAATTACGTTTTAATGACTTTGAAACGACGACCATTCAGATGCCAGCGACTGCCCCAAATGAAGTTGTTTATAGGCGCTTGCTAGTTGATGCTTGGCAGCGGGGTCAACGTCCAGTACGTTTGATTGGAATCGGGGTGCAGTTTAACCCGCCTGATTTTCCTGAGCAGATGGCGCTTGAGTTAACGCTTGATAGGTAGCATTGCGATTATTTTTGTAGCGACTTTAAATCCTTTAGAATTTCAGCAACATGTAATTTAGGGTTAACATCGCGGTATATCTTGGCAATATTACCTTGTGGGTCGATGATAAAGCTGTGTCGTTTAGCGATTTTAAAAAGTACTAAATTTCGTAACGAGCCATACTTTTTGGCAACACTTCCCTTTGGGTCTGCTAAAAGAATAAAGGGTAGCTGATGATTCTCGGCAAA
>JALSJU010000106.1 GCA_026989145.1 Thiotrichaceae bacterium | reverse complement strand
ATTAATTTTATACTTGAAGAGATGCCACCCAAAATATAAAACTGTTATAGCTGAGTCCAGTATAAAACTTAAAAGAATAAACGGTTAAATCAAGGTCGTAATGAATTATGCGTTTCGCTAGTTATTCACTCTAGCCTGTTCTTTTACGTTTTTCTCAAGCGCTTTAGAGCGAGAAAACTGTTGATAAGTCCAACCTTTAAGGTAGGCCTTTTCTAACATCTAGTTAAGTGAGTTCATCATGCGACTATCTTGAACTAAGGCATCTGTTTTTAGAGATAATTGCCCTTTTCATTATATAACGCTAAAGCAGGTAAGCGACTAAAAGGTGATTTCTGATACCATTTTGCAGGTGTTGTGAATTTACCATCAGGAAGCAGAACAGGTGTTTTATCATCCTCAACATCTAATCGAACAACCTGAAAGTGCTCCAAAGTCTCTCTGACATGTTTAAGTGCTAAAACATCCCGATGGAATGCCTCACACTCGTCGCAACCTTTTTTCTCAAATAGCACCATTAAGGGTTCGCTTGCATCAAAATGACTACGATCAAGTGCACAAGGCGTTGTATCAAAAAGAGTATCTTCTTTTAGGCTGGTATAGCTAGATTTAGCTTGTTGTCCTGCCTGTTTAGCAATAATAAAGTCTCGTAAGCTCTGAGATTCATAACGTTTGTCAGCGACATAGTCCATTAAATAAGTAAACCGCTGCGGTGCTCGAAGACCTACCTAGCGTAAAACTCGCTTGCTATTTTCTTCATAAAACAACAGCGTCGGTGCAAATCCTGCACCTCTACCAGGTGTTTGAAGGCGCAGGAACAAGAGGACATCTATACGTGCAAGATAACTCTGTAGAAGAAACACCTATTTTAACAATCCGCTATTCTTGTTAGCAGTCTTCGTATAAAATTCTCCTTCGCCTTTTCAACAGTGACATAAATGACTGAACTCACAGTAGTAACCCATAATGGTAATTTTCATGCGGATGATGTTTTTAGCATCGCTGCGCTTAGGCTTGCATTACCCGCTTTTAAGCTGGTTCGTACCCGTGATGCAGCGCTTATTGCTGAGGCTGATATTGTGTTGGATGTGGGTGGTGAATATGATGCTGATGCGGGTCGTTTTGATCATCACCAACGTGGTGGCGCGGGTGAGCGTGAAAATGGCATCCCTTATTCTTCGTTTGGTTTGATTTGGCAAAAATATGGTTTAGAGATATGCGCTGGTAATCAAAGTGTGGCGAATGCCGTTGATGCTGGCTTGGTATCGACCATTGATGCTGATGATTGTGGTTATGGTGAAAGACCTGAGGGTATTAGCTTAAGCCGAACTATTTCTATGTTTAACCCTACTTGGCAAGAAGAGAGTGATTTTGATGCGGGTTTTGATGAGGCGGTGGAGTTTGCAACGCGCTTGTTAACGCGGTTTATAGCGTCTGCTAATGGCGGAATTAGTGCTAAGTCGATTGTTTCTAAAGCCATTGAGGATGCCGATGACCCACGCGTTATTGTGTTAGAAAAATATATCCCGTGGAAGAAAACGATTCTCAAGCAATCTGAGGATGCCTTGTATGTGCTTTACCCTTCACAGACGGGTCAATGGAGAATTCAAACTGTCCCGGTTGAACAAGGCTCGTTCGATAACAGAAAACCACTGCCGCAAAAGTGGGCTGGGCTATCTGGCGCAGAACTTATTGAGGCGACGGGTATTGATGATGCTATGTTCTGTCACAATGGCTTATTTATTGCGGGTGCAGAATCATTTGAAAGTACCATGAAGATGGCGGAACTTGCGCTAGAAGCCTGACCGAGAACTGATTAGCAGCAGTTAGATTTCATCAATCGGGTCTGGACAATATTGCCGTCTGCGGCAATTACCGCACTGCTCGCCAAGGTAGAGTGAATCAACCCATGCCATTAGCTCCGCCACTTGTTTTTGGTCGTCAAACCAGAAGCCCGCTTCAAAATTTCGTTTGTCTTTGTGTTTAGCGCCAAGCCCTGCTCCGGTTAAATTAGCGCTGCCAACAAATGCTCCGATCCCATCAATGATAATCGCCTTGGTGTGGACGCGCGGGCATAAAATACGCTCGAAAATTTCGCTGTTAAACAACTCGGGGTAATCATCAAAATGTTGTCTAAAGCGAGGGCCTGGCTCTTTTGCATGTATCAATCTCACGCCCACCCCTTTTTCAACAAGGCGTGACAACAACGCTAACAACGGTTCGAAGCCATAGCCTGTATCTAGATGTAAGTCTTTAATATCAGCGGTCACTATCCACACAAAGCGGCGTGCTTCTGGCAAGCGCTGTAGCATGACTTCATCAAAAATGTCGCGATTTAGTAAGAGTTGGTGCATGGCTTAGGTTTCACCTAACGTACAGATTTTATGTTCCACTAACCAAAACGGGTATTTAAACATTGCCCTTGAAAACAAGCGACTTTGCAGATGATAGCTTAACCAGCAACGCAGTTTGGAATATTGATCTTCTGCAAACACGGGTTTGTTGACTCTGGAAAACTGCCGAATAAAAGGTAGCAGTGCATAATCCAGCAAGCTGGGAGTAGCACCCATTAAAAATTCATGTTGCGCTAAACGATTTTCTAAACTTTGTACAAATGGCTCGCACTCAAGACGACAAGCTTCTAGGTCATCACCATGAAAGCGCTTTGCGCGTTTGTATTTTTCTAGACTGGGTTTAAACTCAGTATCATTTCTGTCGATTATAGACAACATTTCAGGCAAGGCATCTGGATCATGTTTGTAAAGTAAATTATCTGGATCATTACAATTTAGCGCCCATAACATCACATCTAAGCTTTCATCAATCACCTTTTGTCCATCAAGAATCAATACAGGAACCGTTCCCTTGGGGGATGCTTGTAACATTTCATCGGGCTTGTCTTTCATGGTAATGGCACGAATTTGAACAACTTGTTGCGCCAATAAAATAGCTAACCGCGCACGCATTGCATAGGGGCAATTTTGTAAGGAGTACAAGATGGGGAGGTTTAAATAAGCTTGATTTTCTCTGATCATATACTACCCTGCCGATGATCATATAGAGTGATTAGAATAATAGGCAACATCAAAATACCAAACCCTAGCACGATAGGAGTAACAGAATCATTATAATAATTCCCGATAAATGCCGCTATAACTATCGCTATTAAGGTACTAAATGAACCAATAATAGAAGCTGCAACCCCCGCCACATGCCCAAGCTCTTCCATTGCTAAACTATGCATATTGCCAAATAAAATACCGAAACAAAAATAAGCAACACTCGCGTAAAGCATAAAGCTCCAAAATGAGACATTTGAATCACTCAACAAGATAAATGTTAAATAACCACCAGAAATGACAAACAAGAGTAATGAGGCCCTAATCACTAGCCAGTGCATCCCCAGTTTTTCAACGACACGTGAGTTTACATAGGCTGAGAACATCATCACCACTGCCAGCGCCCCAAAGTACAGCGGGAAGCGTTCCCCTAGCTGAAAGTGCTCCTGAAATACCTGCTGTGCGGTGCTCAGGTAAGCCAGCACAGCGCCAAAAGTCAGTCCTTCCGTAAGCGTAAATAAGACCGCACGCCTATTTTCTAAGACTTCTTGAATAGATGACAGCGTTTGCTTAAAAGAAAAAGGAACACGTTGGTTTAGCGGTAATGTTTCAGGAAGGCGAATGGCAAGCCATGTTAAAGCAAATAAACCAAAAAGGATAAGCATCACAAAAATGCCTTGCCAGTTCGTCAGTAACATGATGCTTTGCCCAAGCAGCGGCGCAACCGTTGGCACCAGCATAAACACCATCATAATTAATGACATTACCTCTGCCATGCCCCGACCTTTGTACAAATCACGGGTAATCGCGGTGGGGATCACTTGCGGCCCCGCAGCGCCGAACCCTTGTAAAACACGACCGAGCAATAACATGCTAAAACTCGTCGCAAAAATAGCGACTAAAGTGCCTATAAAAAAAATTCCAAAACCAGCATAAATAGGACGTTTACGCCCAAAACTATCCGAAGCAACACCAAATACCACCACCCCGAGTGCAAAACCTAGAAAAATAGAAGTGACAATATATTGACGATCATTACCCTTGCTTACACCAAATTCGGTACTTATTGCTGACAGTGCAGGCAAGATAGAATCTATGGATAAGGCATCGACAGCCACCAGCAGGCTCATCATAAAAATGAATTCAAAGCGTGATACGGTGTTTGTTTTTTGGGTCATGATTGAACTAATCGTTAGTAATCTCATCCTATATGAACGATATTTTATTCACATGCAAGAAATAACTTATGTGAATAAAAAACAGGCAATAAAACTACCGCCAGTCCGTAATTTTTAAATGTTTATCGTTAATTTTGTCGTTTTGATAAAGAGCAATGAATACCAAATAATCTGGTGGTAAAGTTTACGTAAATTCTTCAAGGACGACAGTAACATGAAATTAAAACCATTATTTAAGCTTTCAATATTATCTTTATCCATGCTCTTTTTAGTCGCCTGTGGTGGTGGCTCAACTGGCGGCGGCGAAGCTGGCGGAAACGATATAGACAACCCAACACCTATCAAGTATGGCAATAACACCACCGGCATCCACCAGTTTGGATTGGGAAGCGATAGTTCGGTTTATATGTACCGGTTAACTACAGAAGGTAAACAAAAAACGATACATGCGTTTACACAGAGTACAACAACAGGGACTATGCAAACCGCTGGCAGGTTCAACACCCATAGTTCAGAGTTAGATGATGAGACATTTTATATTTATGATATTTTTAATGGTACAGACTTGGACCCCGATCATGACGGAAAGAAAAATTCTTATGCCATTCCCGGTAGAGAGATAAAGGCTGTAGTAAAGGGGGTATGGCTAAAACAATTAAAAGGAAAGCCTTTTCGTGTTACACCCCTGCTTAACTATATTACTCTCGAAAATAAGGACGCTATAAAAAATTATATAGGCTTAGAAGAAGCACTTAACAAAAGTGCTAAAGAATACTTAAAAAGTGACATCAACGGCGATGGTGAGATTAATATGCTTGATGTCATCACTTACAACCCCATTACAGATAGAAAACATACGAAAGACAGTTATAACTATTCGATCAGACA
Source organism: Thiotrichaceae bacterium (assembly GCA_026989145.1). Taxonomy (GTDB): domain Bacteria; phylum Pseudomonadota; class Gammaproteobacteria; order Thiotrichales; family Thiotrichaceae; genus Cocleimonas. The sequence continues at coordinate 2,446 of JALSJU010000106.1, read as the reverse complement.
TTGGTTTTCCATAAATAATGCAATTTCACCCATAGATTTGTTTTATCCAAAATCTGCTATAAAAAAATATGCGAATGAAGGCGGGGAAATACTTAGCAATAAACAGATACTCTCTGCTGACAAAAAACACCTCTACTATGTAACAAAAACAGGGTTTTATATACTGGATGTGAGTGACTCTTACCATAAAGCCCCACTAGCGGGAAAAATTGAGATGCCATTTGAGGATAATTTGTTAGCCTACTCACCTATGGTGCTCACGAAAGATCGAAAGCATGTGTTGTTTATAATTGCAGGAAAAGGCCTTTATGTTATTAATGTTGAAAATCCAAACACCCCAAGACTAGTAACCCTTTACACGAGTCATAGAGGCTCTAACATAAAAGAATACAACTCTATTGTACTTTCTTATAATTCTAAGAAAGCATATCTTGTTTCAAATATTTACAATGATACAAACGAAAACCAAAGAGGAATTGATATTTTAGATATTAGTAACCTTTCTAAGATTCACAAAGTAGGCACTATTGACTACACCTCTACAAAAGAGGAGAGCGCCGATGTCATACTAGCTAGAAGTAGCAAAGTGGGTGATGATACTAAAGTGTATTTATGGTTTTCAAATAATCATTTGACGAACGAAAGGGTAGAAACATACGATATTACTAATCCTACCCACCCCAAAAGACTAGACAGTGAAACCACACACAACAAACAAAGTAATTATCTAATAAGATTTATAATGGAGTTTTTTCATAATACGGACTACAGGCAAGTCGTAAAAACAAAGCCTCTCACCTATTACCCATTGATTGATATAAACAATGGACAGCTTAGAATATATAAAGTGAATAAAGAATTTACAAAAGCCCCATAACGAAAGAGCTGGCCTGCCAGTTAAAAACTGGCAGGATTCTTTGCCCAAACGAACAGCGCTACAATTAACACCAGCTGTGCTCATCATAAAAATGAATTCAAAGTAATTCGTATGAGTAAAAACAGCTAATAAATTCTTCAAGGACGACAGTAACATGAAACTCAAACCATTATTTCAACTTTCAATATTATCTTTATCCATGCTCTTTTTGGTCGCCTGTGGTGGCGGATCTACTGGTGGCGGGCAAGGCGGTGGAGCCTCAAGTGGGGTAAAAAAACAAGCATCACAAGACGAGGTTAAAAGAGCGCTCCGCAATGTTAACAATCCAGCAGATAAAGAAACATCAGTTTTAGGTAAGAGAATTGCAGAAACAAAAGGCGATATTAGTTATGGCTTACCTGGTGGCATCGACAGCATGGTATTTGCGTTAACGCCCTACGAACAAGGTTTTAAAGTTTTCTTTCATTCATTGTTAAGCGACCGACCAAAAGATGATCAAGAACATGTCTGTGACGAAGGTTTTGTGGTTCAAAATGGCAATGTGTTCTCGATGGGTCGAATCGCTGATAACCAAAATGAATTTGCAAATGATAATAGCAGCGAAGCCCCCTATTTGTATAAAGGCTATATAGAGAGTGGTGTCACTGACAGCTGTAGCCACTACAATAAAGATACCGTTTGGGTTGTAAGTGCTGATTACATTGAAGGCTTTAATCCATTACAACCTTATACTTTTATCCTTACTGGTGTGTCATCTGTTCACTATGATGACTTGGGCATGATCGATATAAGTATCAATGGTAAAAAAGATAACACTAAAACAGACTTAAAATACCTAGGAGAAAAGCGAGGAGAAAGCGTTACAAAAACGGGCTACAAGCGTGGCTACCCTTCTAAAGAGTTCGCCTTTAATGCCACCATTACACCTTATGACAAAGGCTTTAGAGTTTTTGTACCCAGAAATGACTCTCAAATGTGTTTTTCTATAGATAGTGATGTTTATCAAGATGGTGCTAGGTATGAAATAGGTATTATTTCGGACTCATGGTACTCATTTTTTGCAAGTGCAAATAACGATAATGCCGGCTATGTGGAAAGCGGGTTCTATGACTCGTGCTCTGAATTACCCGTAGACACAACGTATGTTGTAAAAGCGTCAAACGTAGGCTTTAACCCAAAAAGGCCCTATACCGTAAAGTTGGGTGGCGTGAAAAAAGACCCTTTTACAGATACAAGGCAAAGACAAGCTTTTGAAATTAAACCCAGTAAATAACAAGCAATTATTTGCATAAAATTTGTACTTAAACGTTGGACCACATAATGCAAAACATGAAAATTCAAACAGTTGTTTTTAGCCTAATATTACTTAGTGTAACTGCCTGTGGTGGCGCTAGTGATGGCAGAATAGAACCGGAAAACTCAGGATCAGGTAATAACAGTAACAACGGACAATCCACACCACTAAACACCTGTCGAGAGGCTGATGGGATACCCATTAACATTGATGCATTAAAGAGAAAAATAAATAATAACGAAGATGTAACCCAAGTAAACACCTGCGCCATTACC
>JALSJU010000105.1 GCA_026989145.1 Thiotrichaceae bacterium | reverse complement strand
TGATTTTTGGAAATTTCTCACGAAGTTGATCAATGATTATTGCAGTATCATCCATTGATAAAGTTGTTTGGGTGACAAAGCTTAATTTTTCTGGATTTTTTACTGTTAAGTTTTCAACTTCTTGTGGTGAGTCGACTCGATAAATATCACCACCAAAGTTTTTATCATATTGCCCCATGGTGCCTTCAACTTCAGGGTGTCCTTTGTGACCAATTAATACCGTTTCAATACCTTTTTTGCTATAGCGTAAAACCTCCATGTGGACTTTTGTAACCAATGGGCAGGTCGCGTCAAAGACTTTTAAACCACGCTCTTTGGCTTTGTCTTGAACGGCTCGAGATACACCGTGAGCACTAAAAATAACGGTAGCATCATCTGGTACTTCATCTAACTCTTGTACAAAAATAGCGCCTTTATCTCGTAAATTATTAACCACAAAACGGTTGTGTACGACTTCATGGCGGACATAGATGGGTGCGCCTAATAAATCTAAAGCACGATCGACAATTTCAATGGCGCGGTCAACGCCCGCACAAAAGCCACGAGGGTTAGCAAGGGTTACAGTTTTAGCCATATTATTTTTCTACTGGTGAATAATTCACTACATGTTAGAACAGTATTCCTTATAATGCACGAAACACAGAAAAAGTAAGGGTAGGTTGATTATGAAAATACTTTTAATCGGTAGTGGTGGACGCGAACATGCATTAGCGTGGAAGATGGCACAGTCTCCTAAAGTCGAAAAGATTTTTGTAGCTCCGGGGAATGCGGGAACAGCACTTGAAGATAAAGTAGAAAATACCTCAATTGCGGTTGAGGATATTCAAGGTTTAGTTGATTTCGCAAAAGAAAATCAGATTGGCTTAACTGTTGTGGGGCCTGAAGTGCCTTTGGTGCTAGGCGTGGTTGACACATTTACCAAGGAGGGTTTGCGATGTTTCGGGCCAACCAAAGCCGCTGCTCAGCTTGAAGGCTCAAAAGCATTTTCAAAAGATTTTTTTGCGCGTCATAACATCCCTACGGCAGCATATGCAAATTTCACCGATATTGATCAAGCCATTGCATATATAAAAGAACAGGGTGCGCCCATTGTTATAAAAGCGGATGGTTTAGCAGCGGGAAAAGGGGTGATTTTAGCGCAAACTGAAAATGACGCGGTTGCTGCGGTTAAGGATATGCTAGCAGGGAATACCTTTGGTGAAGCGGGCCATCGGGTGGTAATTGAAGAGTTTTTAAGCGGTGAAGAGGCTAGCATCATTGTTATTGCAGATGGTGAAAACTATTTACCAATGGCAACTTCGCAAGACCATAAAGCCCGTGATAATGGTGATAACGGTCCAAATACTGGTGGCATGGGCGCGTATTCACCTGCGCCAGTTGTTACCCCTGAAATTAGTGAAAAAATCATGCGTACTGTGATTGAGCCAACCATACAAGGTATGATTGATGAAGGTCATCCGTTTACTGGGTTTTTATACGCAGGCGTTATGATTGATGCAAACGGTGATGCTAAGGTGCTGGAATATAATGTGCGTTTTGGAGACCCTGAAACACAGCCAGTAATGATGCGCTTACAATCTGATATTGTGATGTTGATGGAGTCTGCGCTTGACGGCAACTTAGATCAAGAAAGCATTCAGTGGGATTCTCGCTCAGCAGTCGGGGTTGTTCTGGCAGCGGATGGCTACCCTGATAATTATGCAAAAGGTAAAGTAATATCGGGGTTGTTTCCTGAATCTGCGACGAGTAAAGTATTTCATGCGGGTACATCTAGGGATAACAATGGTGAAATTACTACTAGCGGAGGGCGTGTATTATGTGTAGTGGGTTTAGGTGAGAACGTCACAGCAGCGCAGAAAGTAGCGTATGATTCAGTCAGTAAAATTAGCTGGGAAGGTGTGTTTTACCGTACTGATATTGCTTATCGTGCGGTTGATCGCGAACGTTCGTGAAGCCAATGGGTGAGACTTAAAATTATTCCTATAATGGTTGCACCTGTTATACCAAACAAATGAGCATCGGTAGCAACAGGCACGCCGATAAGTTCCGCACTGGTTTCGCTCTCACCTATAAAGTGACCCCAGAGTACTTTGCCAACAATTAGTGCAGCAATGCCAAAGCCAAATAAATAGTCTTTTTGTAGGATGGCAGTTATCGCACCGACTAAAAATAAACCATATAGAACGCCTGAAAATCCGGCGTACCATTCTAGGTTTGGGCTAAACAAATAAAGGCAAATACCTGTGAATAGACTTAAAAAAATCGTACTTAAAAGGATTTTTTTGCTTTGAAAGGTGTCCACAAACAAGAAGCCCATAATCCACCACCCTGTTAAGTTAAGCGCAAGGTGTGGATAGTTAGTATGGACGAAGTTGCCAGTGATAAGACGCCACCACTCACCATTAGTGATATGGCCTTTTTTAAACACCAAAGCATCTTGAAAAAATTGCAAGGTAATCATGAGTAAACTCAGTGCGAGCAGAGTAGGTAGTATTTTTCTCATCAAATCAGTGTTTTGGTAATAGACGTAGTTGTGGCAGAATGGTGAAATAATCATAACAGTAGATAATTAAAGATAACAAGTAATTAGGGAATATAGAATGAAACAGTTAGTTCAACAGCGAGTAAAAACGCGCGCAACAGGTTTTACCTTGTTGGAAGTCATGGTTGTGGTTGTTATTATCGCCATTATGGCAGCGGCAATTGGGCCTAAACTGCTAGGCAATATCGAGAAAGCGAGCATTTCTCGTGCTGGCACAGATATTAAAAGTATCAGTTCACAACTTGAATTATACAAAGCAGAAAATTATCAATACCCCAGTACCGATCAAGGTTTAGAGGCGCTAGTGACGAAGCCATCAGGTGATCCAGCGCCTAAAAATTGGCGTCAATACTTAAATAAAACGCCGATGGATCCTTGGGAAAATCCTTACAAATATTTAAGTCCTGGTTCGCATGGCGATTTTGATATTTATTCTTTCGGTCCTGATGGCGTGCAAAGCGATGATGATATTGGTAATTGGGCTATCGATAAGTAAAAGTATCAATGAGTAATAACTCAAAAGGATTTACGCTGATTGAGATGATGGTCGTGGTGGTTATCGCCGCGATCATGATGGGAGCGGTTACCTTGTCATTCCCTAGTAACCAAGCAGATGAGTTGCTAGAAAAAGAAGGCGATCGCTTGGTCGCCTTAATTAATTTTGCACAAGATGAAGCAACCTTGCAATCTCGTGAGTTTGCGCTGTCTTTAGATGCTACTGGTTATGCATTTTATCTAAATGATCAGAGTAGCTGGGTAGCCGCAGAAGATGCTTTTTCACGAAACGATTTTCCTGATGTGATCAAGCCGGCACTCTTCTTAGAAGGTGAACCTATAGCCTTAAGCAAGAAGAAAAATATTGCGCCGCAAATTTTGATTTTATCAACTGGCGAAGTCACTCCTTTTAGTTATCGCTTAAGTTATCTTAATAAAATTAACTTAGATATTAGTGTTGATGCCGGTGGACTCATTAAGCAGCGAATTGAAAAGAAAGATGCCAAATAGTCGTAATAAGTCTAAAGGTTTCACCTTATTGGAGGTGATGGTTGCCCTATTTGTGGTGGCAATTTCATTGGGTGGCGTGATAAAAGTGATGGGGTCTGCGGCAAAAAATTCAGCAAGACTTTCCGATAGAACCTTTGCTCAATGGGTCGCTCTTAACGAATTAGCTGAGTTAAGAATAAAAAAATCATGGCCGAAGTTGGGAGAAGTTAAAGGTGACCAAGAAATGGTTGATCGAAAGTGGAACTGGGTGCAAAAGACTATTAAAACTGATGATGCTAATATTAAACGGGTGGAGCTTTCTGTGTGGCCAGAAGGGGGTAAAAGCGATGCTGATCCTGTTGTAACCGTTGTTGGTTTTTTGGCTAGACCATAATGAATTTCTCAACAAATAATTGCCAGAGAAGCTTTAAGTCACCTTGCCACAAGCAATCGGGTTTTACTTTGATTGAGTTGTTGGTTTCGATGATGATTTTTTCCATGATGTCATTAATGGCATACGGTGGTTTGATCAACATATTTAAAAGTAATGAAGTTCTAACCTCTCAAGAAGCCCAGCTTAAATCCTTAAAAAGAACCATGATGTTTTTAGAGCGTGATATGCGACAGTTAGTTTTTCGTAGTAGAAGCGCGGGTTTTGGACAAAGTGAAGGAGCGTTTTTATACGGGCTTGGTCAAGATGGCTTGCTGGAATTTACGCGTGCTGGTAATTCTAATCCAATGGACTTGAAGCGCAGCACCTTGCAGCGTGTGCGTTATGATTTGGACGATAACAAGCTGATACGTTCTAGTTGGAATTTGGTTGATCATCTGGGTGCAGAGCCAGTGAAAATGACATTGTTAGATAATGTCGATGAGTTCACATTGCGACTCTTATCTGTAAAAAGGGGGTGGCAAGATAACTGGGGAAAAAGAGCTAAAGGCTTGCCTAAAGCCGTAGAATTCACACTGGAGCATAAATACTGGGGAAAAATTAAACGTATTATTCCAATTCAGTAAGCTGAAGTGTAGCTAATATACTGATTTAATATGTATTTACCTTTCAGAGAAAAGGTGTAACTTGCCCGCTTTAATGCATATTTTCAGCTGGAAAAATACCGCTTAAAACGCTATAGTCGGCGGTGCTAGGAGTAGCTTTGCTTCAATATTCTCATTAATACCCTTATTAATACCTCCATTGAGACGCAGTTACTTTCTTTATTTCTGGTATAAATCGCGTGTTTATTGAATACATGGTTTTGCCAAACACATCGGGTGGTACTAACGGTTCTTTAGTTAAAGAAACGGTAGCCGGAGTGACTAAATATAGGAAACTAATAATAATGCTTATAGTCGAACGTCTTCAGAATTGTGTGAATTTTCAGTTGTCCAAAATGTGGCTGAGATCAGTCCTTGCCTCAAGTGCTTTAATGCTTTCGTTTTTAGCGAATGCTTCAGAAATTATTACCGTAAGTAGCTCTTTTTCAAGCTCGCAAACTATTTTGGGGAGTACAGTTGTTCCTTACAAAGAAACAACCGTCACTGCTCAAATACCTGGGAAAGTTATCTCTTTAGGTGGCGAGGTTGGGGCTTCATTAAAAAAAGGAGACGTGCTTGTTAAAATAGATGACTCATCTTTGATGGCAAAACGAAATACTTTGTGGTCGCAGATTACCTCCGCTCAGGCAGCACTTAAAAACTCCCAAGCACAATATCAACGTGAAGTTGTATCACCTCGAAGCAAAGATATAACAGGGATGCCAGGCATGGGTCTGCCTTCGATGATGGATATATATTTCACGCGGCCTATGTATAACATGATGGGAGAAACCAACAGTGATTATAATCGTTACTCTGATTTAATGAATAGTGCTACGGGTGTATCTCAGGCCGAAAGCCAAGTTATGATGGCTTGGTCGCAAATGAACGAGCTCAATACCAAAATAAAGGACACTATCTCAGTAGCTCCTTTTGAAGGCATTATAATGTCAAAAATGGTAGAAGTTGGAGATGCAGTTCAGCCTGGGCAACCTTTAATGAAGTTTGGTTTTATAAAGTACTTGCGTCTAAAAGCGGATGTACCTTCAGTGTTAGTGTCTAGTCTAAAGAAAGGTATGACCGTTAATGCACGTGTTGGGCAGTCGATGACCACTGCGCGAATTTCACAAATTTACCCAATTGCAGATCCTGTCAGGCACACTGTTGTTGTAAAGTTTGATTTGAAAGTGGGTTACCCTGCAAACCCAGGGATGTATGCAGAAGTATTTTTGCCAGACACAACGCCAGGTGGTAAATCAATTATAGTTATTCCTCAGTCCGCACTAATTAAAGGGGGGAGCTTGCCGACGGTGCTAGTTGCTGATGAAGCGAAACGAACCACTTCGTTAAGGTTGTTAAGACTAGGTGCAGTGCAAAGTGATGGTAGAAGTATTGCTGTAGTATCGGGCCTTAAGCAGGGCGAAAAAATTATCGATAATCCGCCGGTAGGCGTTAATTCTGGGTGGTATCCGGGTTCATAAGTCAGTAGTAGCGAGGAATATTTCATTACATAAACTAACCATTGAACAAAGAGCCTTCTTATGACCGATCACGACAATAAAACTGCTAACACTGTTGAAAATAACTCTCCAAAGCGTACCGAGAAAGAGCCCAAAAACTTAGGCATTGCTGGTGGCATGGCTAAAATGTTTATTACCTCACCTTTAGCTTTATTACTATTGTTCGCGTTTTTAGCATTAGGTTTACTTGGCATGAAAATGACGCCGAGGCAGGAAGACCCGCAAATTTCTGTGCCGATGGTGGATATTTTTGTCAGTTACCCAGGTGCTACGGGAAAAGAGGTAGAGTCACAGGTGGCACGGCCGCTTGAAGGGATAATGTCTGAAATCACGGGCGTTAAGCATGTTTATTCTGCATCAAGCCGTGGTAACGCAATGGTCACTGTTCAGTTTAAAGTGGGTGAGAATTTTGAATCATCCATTGTAAAACTTAACGATAAACTCAATTCTAATAAAAATAGAATGCCGCAAGGGATTACTGGTTTTTTAGTTAAGCCAGTGGGTGTAGATGATGTACCTGTCGTGACAGTCACTCTTTGGTCGAATGATGTTGATGATGCATCATTAAAACTGGTTGCACTGGATTTATTGCAAAAACTCCGTGAGGTGCCAAATGCTAGTCAAAGTTTTATCGTAGATGGGAGAACTGATCAGCTATTAATTGAAGTGCTACCTGAGCGTTTAGCAACCTATGGTGTGTCTTTGGGGCAAGTAGCAAATGCAATTCGCATGGCAAACTCAGAGCGTCAAGCCGGTTCCATTGAGCCGAGCGACAAATTTATCAATGTCATTACTGGCTCGTTTCTAAAGTCAGCTGAAGATGTTAAGCGCTTGATGGTGGCAGTGGTTGATGGACGGCCTGTTTATGTTCGTGATATTGCAACTGTGGTTGAGGGGCCAAATGAGGCAACAAAAACAGTATCTTATTACACCGGTAAAGCAACGGTTGATGATGGTAGTGAGCGAGCTAACGGAGCGGCAGCAGTAACCGTGGCGATAGCAAAAAAACATGGTACTAACGGCGTTGATGTTGCAGAGGCTGTACTTGAAAAAGTAGAATATTTAAAAGGCCGCATTATTCCTGATAATGTGCATGTGGCAATTACACGAAATTATGGTGAATCAGCTAAAGGTAAGGTAAACGAACTTCTATTTAAGTTATTTGAAGCGACGATGATGGTGACAGTTTTAGTATTGCTGTTCTTAGGCTGGCGCGCTTCCTTGGTGACCTTTATTATTATCCCCGTGGTAATTACTGTAACGGTGTTTGCAGCATGGATGCTAGGTTTAACGATTGATCGAGTAAGCTTATTCGCCTTAATTTTCTCAATCGGAATATTGGTTGATGATGCCATTGTAGTGGTGGAAAATATTTATCGGCGTTGGTTATTATCAGGGAGCCTCGATGTCGATGTCGCTGTTGATGCGGTGCGTGAAGTAGGTAATCCGACGATACTAGCAACCATGACGGTTATTGCAGCATTACTCCCAATGGGTTTTGTAAGCGGTATGATGGGCCCCTATATGTCGCCGATTCCAATCTTAGGTTCGGTAGCGATGATATTCTCTTTGTTTGCAGCGTTTGCATTTACCCCGTGGTTAACTAATAAGTTTAAACCGAGCTTAGAACAGCTGGAAGAAATGGAGGAGAAAGAGCACCGTCAAGCAGCCACTCTGGAGAAGTTTTTTAGAGGTATTATTATTCCTCTTATACAAAATAGAAAGAAAGGTAAGTTGTTGATTTATGGTCTAGTCGGCGTATTGCTTTTAACGTTAGTACTATTTTATACCAATGGTGTAAAAGTAAAAATGCTACCTTTGGACAATAAGCCTGAATTTAATATTGTGGTGAACTTTCCTGAGGGCACGTCATTACCAACAACGGCTAATTTTATTAGTAGAGTTGCTACCGAAATGCAACAGATTGATGAAGTTACCGCTGTGCAAACGTATTCAGGAACAGCATCACCCTTCAATTTCAATGGTTTGGTACGGCACTATTATTTGCGTAAAAATTCATGGCAGGGCGATGTCCAAGTTCAGTTAACCGATAAGCATGATCGTGAACGATCGAGCCATGAAATTGCCGAACAAGCACGCGCATTACTTACGCCAATTGCGAAAAAGCTAGGCGCTAAAATCCAAGTTGTTGAAATGCCACCAGGTCCACCTGTTTTGCAGTCTGTGGTAGCAGAAATTTATGGCCCAAGTGCAGCAGTGCGTAGGCAAGTAGCCAAAGATTTAACTCAAATATTTGAAGATGCACCCAATTTAGGTGATGTGGATAATTTCTTGGAAGAGCCTCACGATATCTTACGCTTTAAGGTTGATGCAGCAAAAGCACAGCGGAATGGAATTAGCGTTGAGGATATTAATGCCACACTTGAAATGGCAATGGGTGGTTATGTTTTAGGTGATATAAAGCGTAATGCGTTGATTAACCCAACCCCTATAATGATGCAAGTTCCTCTCAGTGCTCGCTCGCAAATTAACCGCTTAATTCAGTTGCCAGTTACGAATCGTATGGGGAAGACATTACCGTTGTCTGAGTTAGGAGGTTTTGTTTCTGAGCGTGCTGATCAACCTATCTACCATAAAGATTTACGCGCAGTAGAGTTCGTGACTGCGGAAACAGTTGGTGATTTGGCTGCCCCTGTTTATGGTATGTTCCAAGTGGGTGATTTATTGGATGCTGCTAATGATGGCAAAGGCTATATCGCTCCAGATGGTGCAGTTGTTACTGGTGGTAATTGGTTTGGACGTGAGGATAATGCAGATAAAACCAATTTCGAGTGGGGTGGTGAGTGGACCGTAACGTTTGAAACTTTCCGTGATATGGGTATTGCCTTTATGGCTGCCTTAGTTTTAATTTACATGCTGATCGTAGGCTTGTTTGGAAACTTCTTGCTTCCTGCTATTGCGATTGCCCCAATTCCTTTAACCTTAATTGGTATTATTCCAGGGCATTGGATTTGGGGTGCTGATTTTACGGCTACCTCCATGATTGGCTTTATCGCTTTGGCCGGTATAGTGGTTAGAAACTCAATATTGTTAATTGATTTTACCAAAAACGCTGTGATCAATGAGGGTATGAGTGTCGTAGATGCAGCTATTTATTCCTGTGAGGCACGAACTAGACCGATTGCAATAACGGCATTTGCATTGATTGGCGGGTCATTAGTTATTATTACTGATCCAATTTTTAAAGGAATGGCGGTGTCATTAGTATTTGGTGGTTTAATTTCGACGTTATTAACGTTATTGGTTGTGCCATTAGGGTGTATTAGTGCAGGCAAAGCATTATGTGTTGATGGTGATGGAAATAGTATTGTACCGCCTGATTTTAATCCCAAAGATAAAAAGGCAGCAGAGCAAGCTAAATCTTCAACGGGTAACTCTGACTATGAGGAAAGTTTTGGTGAAAAAGTTAGCGATGTTTTTTCTACCTTATTTGGCATAGTAGGTATGGCAGCAACACTGGTAATTTCAAGTGTTAAGGGATTGTTTAGTTTGATTTTCAATCGTGCTAGCAAAGATGACGACGATGATGATTGGGTACCGTCACCACGTAAACCGGTCAATAAAGTAGTGGCTAAAACTGAATCGCTAAATGATTCAAATAAAACGATAGTGGCTAAGCCAAAAATGAAAAATAATAAAGCTGTAACCAACTCAAAAGCAACGACAAAGTCAAAAGCTACGACAAAGCCAAAAACTTCTGAATCGCAACAGTCTGTTTTAAAGTCGAAATCGGTCGATAAAAAAGCCCGTAGAGGCATCCGTCTGAAAAAAGATATTTAATCTAGTTACTACTAATAACTATTTTATAGATTAGCAGTTTTTGGTTTGTGCTAGATATTCATAATGCTATAAGAGGTAATAATCTATGAGCGTTTTACAAAAAGGTGTTTTGAGTGTGATTAGTGTGACTGCTTTTGCATCTGTTTTGATTCTGTTTTCGGGGGGGGGCACGGCAGAAGCTGAAAGGAAATTTTCTGTAAATCCTCCTGCTATTATTAATCAGCCTTCAAAGAATAAGGTGCCGAAGTTGCAGAAAAGCAATTTGAAAAAAACACCAGTTACTCCCTTGTCGCCTCCACCTATAGGGCCTTTTCAGGTTGCGCAGCCAAATATGTTTAAATTATTAAAGAAGTCTGATGGCTCCTTTAGATCGTCAAGTATGCTACAGCAGAAAACAGTTGTTATGCCCTTTAGTCATAATATGAAGCCGCCTAGAGCTCCGGTGATTAAAAGAATGAATCAATACTCGCCTCAGTCACCGAAAGAAATACGGATCCAGAAATTAGAGCCAGGTCTGCCAGTTGATAAGTTGAATGCGCCTTTTAAAAGGTTAACAAAGCCTCGGGCACCTGTATTAAAAGTACCTGAACTATTTTCTGCGCCGCCTATTGCCCCTCAAATGCAGCGGAATATGCCTACGCCTATTGATAGGTATCCGCAAGTGCCACAGATGCCAATGGCGACTACTCATTCTCTGCCATTATCAAAATCATTAACCACACCTAAATTTCCTTCTGGAGCTGAGCAGAATAAACTAAAATAGTTACACAACAACCCATGTTACAAGCAAACAAATAACAGGAAGTGAAATGATAACAGTTGTCGGAAACCTAAAGGGTGGTACGGGTAAAAGTACGGTTGCCTTTAATTTATCAATTTGGGTAGCTACACGTAGAAATGTCCACGTATCGGTTTATGATCTTGATCCTCAAGCAACGATTACTGATGCATTAGAAATCAGGGCTGAGGATGGTCATACCCCAACTATTACACCTCAGCATTTCGTGAGTCAGCTTGGTAGTGAAGGTAAGTATACAGAGGTTATCGTAGATATAGGTTTGTCGGACAATGAGGCAATGACGGCTGCTTTACAGCGAGCTGATCGTATTTTGATTCCAATAGCACCTAGTCAGGCCGATGTGTGGTCAACACAGCGTTTTTTGAAAATTATCGATAAAACATGTAAAAGTGCCTCTAAGCCTGAGGTTTTAGGTTTCATGAATCGTTCAGATACACATCGTGCGGTAAGGGAAACAGATGATGCATTTGATGCGTTATGTACGTTAGAGGGGCTTACAATGTTGGAACAACGACTATTTCAGCGAACAGTATACCGTCGTTCGTTTAGCGAAGGTATGGCAGTATTTGAACTCGACCCAAAATCTAAAGCTGCACTTGAAATGGAAGCGCTAGGCGAATTATTATACTGATTTATGATAATATCAGTTTTTAAATATGCGATAATCATCGTTGTTTGATCAAAGATGTAGAAGAGGAAGAAATTAATGAATATTGTTAAATGGATATTGGCTCGTCCACTTATTGCTATATGGGTGTTAGGAGCGATTGCAATTCTTTTGACTGTGGCTTCGGGGAATAAGCAACGTGAGGCTGATAGCAATAATCACGTTTTAAAAAATGAAATCGTAGAAATTGGCAAAGCTGTAAAAAAACCTCTAAATCATGACGCTAGTCTAGCTAGGAAAGTAATTGAATCAAAGGCTATGCCAGAAATGAGAATTCATAATAAAACGGTTATACCGCCAGCTGTTATAAAAACTGAACCAGTAGATCATCATCGTACAAAGCTACAAAACAGCCCTGAGCCATTTGCAGGTACAGCAACACATAGTGCTAACAATAGTAATAAGTTGCCAGAAAAAAATGCCGTAGAAGCGGAAGATTTAGCTCAGCTGGAAACAGATGAATTATTACTAATGGCGCGTGAAGCCTATTGGAATAATGGCTTGGATGAAGCCGCACAAATATATCAACAGCTTATTAAAAGAGAACCTCAAGTCATTGAGCATAAAGGAGAGCTGGGCAATGTCTATTGGCGACAAGGTTACCCTAAAAAGGCCGCAGAGCTTTACTCAGAAATAGCGATTCCTTTAATCGAGTCGGGTTCATCTGATAGAGTGTCGAATATGGTTGGGTTTATCCAGTTATTTTACCCAGAGAGGGTGGAAGTAATAATGGATAGGCTTGAACGAAGTAATAATAATTAAAATGGTGGGAAAAAATCATGGCAAAAAGTGAATTGCATAAAGATTATATTCTTGAATTAGAAAGTGAATTGCAAGAGTTTGAAGCAAAGGCGGACGATGCAACAAAACGAATGAAAATGTTGGTTTACCCTGCGATGGTTGCCTTTTTTATATTGGCGGCATTTGGCTTTTTCCTTATTTATTCTTTGACCTCTGATGTTAATCGTATGGCTGACACAATTGTTCATATGGGTAAATCAGTTGATGAAAATATGACGTCTATTTCAGGTACCATGAATCATATGTCTGGCACTATGGATACACTAGGTGCCTCTACAGAAAATATGTCTAATAATGTCGGTAAGATGACGGCTACCACCAACAAAATGTCTGGTGCTATTAGTGGAATGAAGCCCGCAATATACGATATGGCGGCCTCAACCAATAATATGCAACGTGACTTTTGGAGTTTGAATAAAAATATTTCAACACCGTTGAGCTTCATGAATAATTTTCTACCATGGAAAGATGATCAAAATTTACCCTTCCAAGGCTCAACCTCGCCATTGCCTCAGTCCTATTATGCATACCCTGCCCAACAGGGGTATGAATCTGGCTATGGAGCACAAAATACAGGGCAAAATATGATAATGCCCCCTCCATCGGTACAACCTTATATGCAACAACAGCCAGTACCAGCTGTAAACTCTGTACCTATACCTGTTGGGAGTCCAAGTGGTGTGGTTGAATCAAATGATCAGAGTTCTAGAGAGGTTTTTGTAGAGACAACGTCTAATGCGGTAACATTAAATTAGACATCTAAAATTAGAATAATTACATTCATTTTATGCTAATCTTTGGCTAAATTATTAGGCTAAAGAGGATGTTGTATGACCCCTGCCAAAAGAATGCAAAGCCGTTTAGAGCGCTTGCAAAATCATCTGGAAACAGAAAACCCCATCCTTGTTTCTGTCGTTGGGCGTTATCGCCAGCTCGATAAAATATCTGCAAAAATGGGCCTCATTCAAGCGGATGAATCCTATGCGACTCAGATCTCATGGTGGCCATTAATATCTATTCTAGGTACATTCTCAGCAGGTAAATCAAGTTTTATCAATAGCTATCTTGGTTTGCCTGTTCAAAACACAGGAAATCAAGCCGTTGATGATCGATTTACGGTGATTACTTATTCAGGTGACTCAACGAATCAAGAAGTGCGCACATTGCCGGGTATCGCATTGGACGGAGATCCTCGCTTTCCTTTTTATCAAATTAGTGATGACCTGGAAAATGTAGTTCAGGGTGAAGGCGCTAAAATTGATAACTATTTGCAAATGAAGGCTGTCCCTAGTGAAGCGGTTCGTGGAAAAATCATTATTGATTCCCCTGGTTTTGATGCTGATGAACAACGTAAAGCCACCTTAAAAATAACCGACCATATTATTGATTTATCTGATTTGGTGTTGGTTTTATTTGATGCTAGGCACCCAGAGCCGGGAGCGATGCAGGATACGTTGAAGCACCTGGTTGAAGGTTCGCAACGACGCAATGATAGCAGCAAGTTTTTGTTTATTTTAAATCAAATAGATAGCTCTGCTAAAGATGACAACATGGAAGATATAGTTGGAGCTTGGCAGAAGTCATTAGTACAAAGTGGATTAAATGCTGGGCGCTTTTATGTCATTTTTAATAAACAATTAGCAACACCGGTTGAAAATCAAGCCGTTTGGGAGCGTTATCAATCTAAATCCGATACTGATTATGCTGAGCTTACTAAGCGTATGGAAGATATCAATGTTGAGCGTGTTTATCGAATAATTGGTAGTATGGAATCACTCACTAATCAAATTGAACAACAAGCTGTTCCGCAGATTAAGGTGGCAATGAGGCGCTGGAGAAAACGTGTCATTATAACTGACTTGTTTGTTTTTATACCGTTATTTATTGGCTTGTTAGCACTGGTTTATTCGTTTGATTTATTAAATCATCCTTGGTTATTGCAGTTGCAAAATAATACAGTTATGGGGATTGTAGCTATTGGGGTATTGGCTTTTCTTGCCTACTTGTTACACCTTTTCATCAGGAAATCTTTAGTAAATGGTGTTGCTAAAACTTTAAACACCGAAGACACCTATGGCAACATTGCAACCGCATTTCGAAAGAATACGCGTTGGTATCGTAGCCTCTTTAGGGCTAATCCAGTAGGTTGGGGTAATGGGGTGCGCAAAAAATTAGATGGTATTCGCAATGATATTGACCAATTTGTACAAACATTAAATGATCGTTACACCAGCCCTGCGGGCAGTAAGGAAGAGTAATTAAGAATATGATGACAAAGTCCGAAAGCTTATTTGAGCAAGCAAAAAAAACTATCCCCGGTGGCGTTAACTCCCCCGTTCGTGCTTTTAAAAGTGTTGGGGGGACGCCGCCCTTTATCGAGCGCGCAGAAGGTGCTTATTTATATGATGTCGATGGTAATCGTTATATCGACTATGTTGGCTCATGGGGGCCTATGATTGCAGGTCATGCACATCCAGAAGTTGTGGCAGCTGTTAAACTAGCAGCTGAGAAAGGACTAAGTTACGGAGCGCCAACTGAAATCGAAGTTACTATGTCGCAAAAGATTTGTGAATTGATGCCGGCAATCGAAATGGTACGAATGGTCAGCTCTGGTACTGAAGCGACCATGTCAGCCATTCGTTTGGCACGCGGCTTTACAGGTAGAGATGACATCGTTAAATTTGAGGGTGGCTATCACGGTCATGGAGACTCTTTATTGGTGAAAGCTGGCTCGGGCATGCTGACCTTTGGTGAGCCAAACTCACCGGGTGTGCCTGCTGATTTAGCCAAGCATACCATCACGCTGGATTACAATAACCCACAACAAGTCCGAGAACTCTTTTCAAAAATGGGCGATAAAATCGCCTGTATTATTGTTGAGCCTGTCGCTGGCAATATGAACTGCATTCCACCCACCGAAGGTTTTTTAGAAACATTGCGCGAAGTGTGTGATGAGTCGGGAGCAATATTAATTTTTGATGAGGTTATGACAGGTTTTCGTGTGGCGCTAGGTGGTGCACAATCGATTTATAATATTAAACCAGATTTAACCACTTTAGGTAAAATTATTGGCGCAGGAATGCCCGCTGCAGCATTTGGTGGTCGTAAAGATATTATGCAAAAGTTATCACCGTTAGGGCCTGTTTATCAAGCGGGTACATTGTCAGGAAACCCATTAGCGATGACTGCTGGCCTGAAAATGTTAGAGGTAATCTCTCGTGAAGGGTTTTATAATGAATTGACTGCGAAAACTGAGATGTTTGTTTCAGGGATAATGAGTCGTGCTGATCAGCAAGGAGTTCCATTAACAAGTAACCAAGTGGGCGGTATGTTTGGCTTGTTTTTTAGTGATGAAAGTAAAATTGAAAATTTTGCGCAAGTCTCGGCTTGTAATATTGATTCCTTTAATTATTTCTTCCATAAGATGTTGGATTCGGGTATTAACCTTGCACCATCAGCTTATGAGGCAGGTTTTCTCTCCAGTGCGCATACAGAAAAAGATATCAATGATACATTAGATGTAGCCTCGGATGCTTTCTCTGGTTTGATGGTGTAATCAATTTTCTACCAATTATCCGGAACTTTATGTGTGATTAGCACTCTAACCATAAGAGTGCTAAAATAGCACAAGATTTATCGTTTATATTGAGGAGATGATATGACACATACACTTACAATACCTGATACTACCTTACCTGTTCTTGCAGGAAGCATAGAAAATTATATGCAGTCGGTCAGTGAGATTTCTGTTTTAAAAAAATCCGAAGAGCAAGAATTAGCCATTAAGCTTCGTGAAAACGATGATTTAGAAGCTGCTCGTCAGCTTATTATGCATAACCTGCGTTTTGTGATTAAAGTCGCACGTGGTTACAGTGGTTATGGTTTGCCATTGGCAGACCTCGTGCAAGAAGGTAATGTGGGTTTAATGAAAGCGGTAAAACGTTTTGATCCATCGGTAAATGTACGTTTAGTATCATTCGCGGTGCATTGGATTCGTGCCGAGATTCATGAATTTATCCTAAAAAATTGGAAAATTGTAAAAGTAGCAACGACCAAAGCACAGCGCAAACTGTTTTTTAACCTTAGAAGCAAAAAGAAAAGATTAGCGTGGATGAATGAGGCGGAAGTTAAGGATATTGCTTCGGATCTAGGTGTGACCAGCAAAGATGTCATGGAAATGGAAAAACGTATGTCAGGTCAAGATATAGGTTTTGACTTATCGCCAGGGCAAGAAGATGATGAAAGCGCATATCACCCAAGTCAATATTTGCAGTCTGAAACGGTTGATCCTTCAGAGGCCTTAGAATCAGCAGATTGGGATAATCATACACAGACACTATTTAAGAATGCCTTGTCAACATTAGATGAAAGAAGTAAAGATATTATAGCAAGTCGCTGGCTAGTTGATAAAAAAGCCACCCTGCAAGACTTAGCGGATAAGTATCAAATATCTGCTGAAAGGATTCGTCAAATTGAAAATAATGCAATAAATAAACTAAAGGCAACGATTACCGCCTGATAGTTTATCTTCTTCTCAGTCGGATATAAATGTGTAAAAAAGCTACGAAACGTAGCTTTTTTTTATGTGCGTTTTACTTGCATTTCTGTTCTCGAAGTAACACTATTCTACGCATGAATGCAAAAAATACAGATTCGCTTAATTTTGAGTCAGCTATGACAGAGCTGGAAAGCTTAGTCACCAAAATCGAAGCGGGAAACCTTTCCCTGGAGGAATCCTTAAAAGAATTCGAAAAGGGTATAACCTTAAGCCGCGTTTGCCAGAAAGCCTTAACGAATGCTGAACAAAGAGTAAAAATACTGTCTGAGGATGGTGAAAGCGAGAATGATTTTTCACCGGCTATTGATAATGCTTGATCAGAAAAATAATCCTTATCAACAGCGGATTGAAAAAGCGTTAGAGAGCATATTGCCTGTAGCAACTGATCATAAGTCGCCAAATAAATTAGAAGAAGCTATGCGTTACGCGGTGCTAGATGGTGGCAAACGTGTTCGGCCATTATTGGTTTATGCGACCGGTGAAGCTTTAGGATTTTCCTTGGGCTCATTGGATAAACCTGCAGTGGCAATAGAGTTAATGCATGCTTATTCATTGGTGCATGATGATTTGCCTTGCATGGATGATGATGAGCTGCGACGTGGCAAAAAAACAGTACATAAGGCTTTTGATGAAGCAACTGCAGTATTAACAGGTGATGCTTTGCAGGCTTTAGCCTTTGAGGTTTTATCGCAACAAGACCCAGATATTTCACTACAGAACCAGCTTACGATGCTTAATATTCTGGCAAAAGTATCTGGAAACTCAGGTATGGTGCAAGGGCAGGCTATTGATTTAGCTGCAGTGGGTCAAGTTTTGACGGAACAACAGCTAGAGAAAATGCATAGTCACAAAACAGGTGCATTAATACGCGGAAGTGTTTTGATGGCGAGCCATTGCTCTAGCGAAGAGAGGAATAAAAAGTTAATGGATCAGCGTTGTGCTTTAAAAAATTATGCTGAAGCAATCGGCTTAGCCTTTCAGGTGCGCGATGATATTTTAGATATTCAAAGTGATACTGAAACTTTAGGTAAGCAACAAGGTGCTGATATAGCTGCGGACAAGCCCACTTACCCGTCGATTATGGGGATGGATAAAGCAAAAGAAAAGCTATTTTTACTGCATCAACAGGCGATTGATTCTGTTGTAAACTTTGGCAAGGAGGCAGACTTACTACGTGATATTGCTGCTTTTATTGTAAAACGTATCGCTTGAGACCTTGATAAATGCTAAATAAAATAAACACACCGCACGATTTAAGACAGTTTGAGGTAGAGGATTTGCCGGAACTCTGTAAAGACGTGAGGGAGTTTTTATTAAAGTCGGTATCAGAATCTGGCGGGCATTTGGCGTCAGGACTTGGTGCTTTAGAACTCACAGTCGCGCTTCACTATGTTTATGATACACCAAATGATCGCTTAATATGGGATGTTGGACATCAAGCATATGTGCATAAGCTCCTTACCGGTCGCCGTGCTGAGCTTGGTAGTATAAAAAAGAAGGGTGGTTTGTGTGGTTTTCCTAGTCGCAATGAAAGTAACTATGATGCTTTCGGTGTCGGGCACTCAAGTACCTCCATAAGTGCTGCCTTGGGGATGGCATTAGCAGCAAAACAACAAGGCAAAGATCGACATGCAATTGCTGTCATTGGTGATGGTGCATTGACGGCAGGTATGGCTTATGAAGCACTTAATCATGCGGGCGATATTGACACTGAAATGTTGGTGGTTTTAAATGATAATGATATGTCGATTTCACCAAATGTGGGTGGCTTAAGTAAGTATTTAGCACGCTTATTATCGGGTCACTTCTATTCCAGTATGCGGGAAAGTAGCAAAAAATTACTATCAAATACTCCGAGCATGAAGCGTTTTGCGAGGAGGGCAGAGGAGCATACCAAAGGTATGATTATGCCATCTGCAACGCTGTTTGAAGAAATGGGTTTTGTTTATTATGGTCCTGTTGATGGTCATGATGTTGTTGAGCTTGTAAATATTTTAGAGAATATCAAAGATATTAATGAGCCAAAGTTCTTGCATGTAGTGACTCAAAAAGGCAATGGCTATGAGCCGGCAGAGAGAGACCCGGTTGAATATCATGCGGTATCTGTGTTTGACCTAAAAGCAGGTGTAAAAAAATCTACCCAAAAATCACTGCCGACTTATACTCAAGTATTCGGGCAGTGGCTATGTGATATGGCTGAGATAGAAAAAGATCTTGTGGCTATTACCCCTGCTATGCGAGAAGGCTCAGGTCTGGTCGAGTTCTCTGAAAAGTTCCCCGAACGTTATTATGATGTTGCTATTGCAGAACAACATGCGGTAACGCTTGCTGCTGGTATGGCATGTGATGGTTTAAAGCCCGTAGTGGCAATTTATTCTACATTTTTGCAGCGTGCTTATGATCAGTTAATACACGATGTTGCGCTACAAAACTTACCGGTTGTATTTGCAATTGACCGAGCAGGTCTTGTCGGGTCTGATGGGCCTACGCACTCGGGTAATTACGACTTATCTTATCTTCGCTGTATACCCAATATGATTGTTATGGCCCCGACTAATGAAGATGAATGTCGTCAAATGTTTTACACAGCCTACCAGCAAAATAGCCCTACAGCGATTCGTTATCCTCGTGGTGTTGGGGTCGGTGCAGAAGTTCAGCCACAGATGAAGGCGATGGAAATAGGTAGAGGAGAAGTCATTCGCCAGCCTAATAAACAAGCACATAAACGTATCGCTATATTACTTTTTGGTTCATTGTTGAATGAAGCAGCAGCAGCAGCGGAAGAGCTTGATGCAACACTGGTTAATATGCGTTTTGTAAAGCCATTGGATAAAAGCCTGATAAGGGAGTTATTGATCGGTCATGAGCTGATAGTCACTTTGGAGGATAATGCCGTTCAGGGTGGTGCAGGAAGCGGGGTTAGCGAGTTTTTAAATGAGGAAGGTCTGCAAACGCAAATAATAAATTTAGGTATACCTGATAATTATATCGAACATGCGACTCGCGAAGAACAGCTGGTAGATATAGGTTTATCGGCAGAGGGTATTGTTAAACAGATACGCAATTTTATTGATCACAAGTGGGATGACGTTTCGTCAGTCTCAGTGGCCTAGCCCCTTAGTTACTTCTTTCTCTACAAGAGTAAACCAGCCTAAGTGATATGATATCGTTCGCTGAAGCTCTTGAGTTGTTTGCCAATTAATCGCTATAGTAAGAGTAGTAGCCATAACCATAATCATAACCACCCTTCTTTGGTACATAACCATTAAAGATAAAGCCTTTTGTTTCTATCCCTGTTTGAGCCAATCGAGAGACAGCATGCTCAATTTCTCTTATTGGGTGCAAGCCCGCGTAAGCTACCATGAATACGACTCCCGCATGACTGCCAATAATAGCAGGGTCTGTTACCGCATGAATGGGTGGAGTATCAATAAGAATTAAGTCGTACTGTTCAGAAAGGCCATTTAAAAGGTCGCCAAAATTACTGTGCATTAATAATTCAGATGGGTTGGGTGGTGTTTGTCCGCGGGTAATTACATCTAAACTATGTTCACCAATAGCAATAGTATGGATAGCATCTTCAATAGCGACTTTACCGCTAATCATTTCTGATAGCCCTGGTGATACATCTAGGTCCAGTACATTTTGCAAGTAGCCTTTTCGCATATCAGCATCAATTAATAATACACGTTGTTCTGCTGTAGCAAGAACGGCTGCAAAGTTCGATGAGATAAAAGATTTTCCTGTATTCGGTGATGGGCCTGTAATCATCACGATATTATTTTTAGCTTCAAGTAAGGCAAAATGTAAGCTAGTGCGTAAACTACGAAGACTTTCAATGGTAAGATCAGTCGGGTCCTCTAAAGCAAGTAAAGATTTTTGCCTTCGGTCTTTTGTACTTAGGAAGCTTGTGAGTGTGACACTTTTACTTAGGGGGATTGATGCATAAACAGGTATGCCAGTTTTTCTTTCTAAGACTTCAGGGTCTTCAACTGTATTTCGGAGCATCTTTCTTAAAAAGACAAGTCCTAAACCGAAAATGGCGCCCAGTAATGTTCCGATAGCAACTATTAGTGCTTTTTTGGGCTTAACCGCTTTATCATGAGTGACTGCAGTATCGACGATATAGACATTGCCAACACTACTAGCTTTGGCTATTTTGAACTCTTGGATATTATTAAGCACATCATTATAAATGGAGCTTGCAACCTTAAAGTCACGTTCA
Organism: Thiotrichaceae bacterium; assembly: GCA_026989145.1. Classification (GTDB taxonomy): domain Bacteria; phylum Pseudomonadota; class Gammaproteobacteria; order Thiotrichales; family Thiotrichaceae; genus Cocleimonas. Next base: position 24,184 of record JALSJU010000105.1, on the reverse strand, counting down.
AATTTAAGCAGGTGCTGTTGTTTATTGGGTAAACGTTCTATTTTGGCTAAAGTTGCCTGTTTGCGTTTATTGAGTTGCCTTTCTTGGGAAACAATCGCTTGTATCGTGGGGTGATTGTCAGTATAGCGTTGTTTTAGTTCGTCTTTTTTTAGAGATAGTTTCTGTAGTTCGGTATCAAGGGCGGAAACTACGTTTAAAACGGCACTGGTTTCTAAAGAGAGGTCAGCTGTTTTGTTCTCGATTCTGTATTGTTTTAAACGGGCTTCAGCCTTTTCAAGGTAAGATTTTACTGGGCCCACTTGTTCTTCTAGAAAGCCTAAGGCGTTGCTTGCTTCTTCTGAACTTCGTGACTTGTTCTGTTCAAGGTATGTTCTTGATATATGATCAAGAATTTGGCTGATTATTTTCTTATCTGGTCCTTCAAGAATAAGTTGCATGATGCCTGTTTTTTTGCCTTTTTCTCCAGCTTGTAGTTTCTTTTGTAATGCCTCTATAGCAATGAGTTTAGATTTTTTTTCGAGTTTGAACTGGGTTCCTGGTAAGGCTTTTAGTTCAGAAATAAATATTTTTATTTCACGATTTTTGGATATTGCAGGGCTACCTACTTTACCTTTTAGTAGTAGGTTTTCATCTTTATCAAGAATAACAAAGTGGTTATTTTTTTCTGCGATCAGTATTAGTGAGATGTCGCGTAGTTTTCTCGGGAGTTTTAGGCTTTCAACCCTTATTCTTTCATCTCCCCAAGCAAATTTATGGGTGTAGTTATCAAACTTACTCCATACAGAGGGGAGTTTGCCAAGTGGGTTGGCGTCGCTCGCTCTGAAAAACTTGCGATAAACATTACTTAAAAGCGGGAACTGTCTAGGTTCTGCAACAATATCTAGCTTTAATGCTTCAACCGCAAGCCCTAGAATTTTTCTGGATCGTATCAGCTCAAGTTCAGTGCTAACGGTTGCATCCTCCAAAGAGAGGCCGGCCAAGTCTTCAAGACCGGGAACACCGCTTTTTTTCTTTTCAACTTGGAGTAGAGCATCCGCTTGGTAGATGGGTGTTTTTCCATAAGCATAGATAAACGCGAGCGTAAAAAAGCTTAAGATAAAAAATAGTATAGGCCATTTGCCTTGCCATACAGTATTTAAGAGTTGTCTTAAATTTACGTCATCTTCTGGATTTAATTGAGTTAAGCCTTGTTGCGTTTGCGCCGTCATACGGATTTTTGTCCAATTATTATTTTAGAGCTTATTTTTCCAAGCTTCGAGTCCAGCTTCTATTAGTTGAGAAGCGTTGGAAAATGCTGTCTTATCCTTTTTGTAGGGATCAGGAACCTCTTGGTTATCAATCCACTTGCCAATCAAGTGTACTTTACCGCGTGACTCAGGGTATTGAGAATGCATGCGATCAATATGACTTTGTTCCATCACCAGTATTAAATCTGCAGAACCAACCAAAACCGTATTAATTTGCTGTGCACGATGTTGGGTTAAATCGATGCCTTTTTCAGTCATTAATTCAACAGATGAAGGGTCAGCGGGCTTGCCAACTAATGCCCCAAGTCCCGATGAGAATATATTAAGGTGAGGGTGTTGCTCTTTAAGCAATACCTCTCCAATAGGGCTTCTGCATATATTTCCAATGCAGACCACCATGATATTTTTGAACATTGTTTTGTATCTACTCTAACGTTTAGTTATTTAACAACAGCGCGAGCAGCACCTGCGCTTGTGAACGTTGGTAGAAGTTTGCTTATGACTCTGTTCCAGCGGGTGATTGGTGTTGCAGTAACGTATACAACATCGCGTGGCTGAAGTGAAAATTGCTCAGCTAACGCCATCGCATGTACTGAGGTCATTTGTAACTGGTAGATTGTAGGTTTTCTAGGATTTACTTGTCGTACAACAAATACACCCATAGGGTTGGCAGTTTCTTCATTGACACCTTTAGCTGTACTTAAAGCTTCAGCAAGCGATAGACCGAAGCGGTCAATTGTTACATTGCCTGGATTGAGTACTTCGCCCATAACAAATACTTTCTTGTAAGGATCTAGCTTATCGATGTGGAGTGAGTCACCATTGCGTAAAACGTAGTTTTGTGAATTGTCTCCTTTACGGTATAACGCTTCTAAGTCTATAGCTATTTGTTTTTTGTTGTGAATAAATAAGGCGGTGTCAGCAGCCTCTTTAGAAAGACCGCCAGATTTTGCGATAATATCTCGAATCGTTAATGGAACGTCGTTAATTGGGTGGGTTCCAGGTTTATTCACCTCGCCAGATACAAAGGTTTTTTGGCTTCTGTAAGCTGCTACAGCGACACCTACTTGAGGTTTGGTAATGAATTTTGCTAGTTTTTTCTCGAGTACTGAGCGAACCTGAGCTGTTGTTCTTCCGCCAGCTTTAATTCTTCCAGCGTAAGGGAAAAAGATTGTGCCATCAGGGCCGATCTGATGTCCCGCAGAGGTAGCTGATCTAAACTCCCCGGCAGGGATCGTGAGTTCTGGATGATCCCATACAGTGATACTTAAAATATCTTGTGGTGCAAGAATGTACTTGTAACCACCAGCGCCCCGAGCATGACCTTTTCTGGTGGCTCTCATTTTATTGTTATGTCTGTACCGTCCTCTTGTTTTCTTTATAACGTTGTAGTCGATTGGAACAACGGTATAGTCTCTACCAGGTACTGCTTTCACAAGCTTTACGGATTTTCCAGTATCAAGTGAAGGCATTCCTGGGGGGTATAGGCTTGAGCAGCCTGTTACAAAGGTAGTAACCGAGACAATAATTCCGAGAGAGAGGGCTTTAATAGTCATAATTTCCGTATCGCTAAATTAAAAAATGTATATAAACTGTACAAATAGTGGTCAGATTTTAAACTATTCTGAAGGCTTTGCCAAAGCTAAACTTTCTAAAAGGCACTGATATTTAGAATGAACGGTAGTCTAGAAGGGATGATAGTTTATAATTATTCTTGTTGTTAGCATATTTTTTTTTGAAAATGCTTTAAGTTGCTTAGCGTGTAGACTTAAAGAGGTTTGTTATGGTATGCTAGTAGGATATTCGCATTCATCTAATGTGAGTTTTCCTAAAACTACTTCATGCCGAGCGAACTAATTGCTAGTTTCGTTAACTAAGACTGGGTTTATTCAAAGTTTCCATACATATATAAATCAATTACTGATATATAAATTATTTATTCATCAGCACTTACTTTTTTTATTCAGCATGCCGTATTCTATCCTTATACATTAAATAACATTTACTTTATGAATCTTTCAGAACTTAAACAAAAATCACCCAATGAAATTATAGCCATCGCTAAAGAAAAGGGCGTTGATGGTATGTCACGTGCACGTAAGCAGGATATTATCTTTGCCATACTTAAAGCGGCCGCTAAAGAAAAAGAAGATATTTACGGTGATGGGGTGTTAGAAATTCTTCAGGATGGCTTTGGCTTTTTACGATCAAGTAATAGTAACTATATAGCTGGGGCGGATGATATTTATGTGTCGCCGAGCCAAATTCGCCGTTTTGGTTTAAGAACAGGTGATACCGTAGCAGGTAAAATCCGTACGCCTAAAGATAGCGAACGATATTTCGCACTGCTAAAGGTTGATACCATAAACTTTGAGCCTCCTGAAAATGCGCGTAACAAAATCTTATTTGAAAACCTTACTCCGTTACATCCAGATGAGCGTTTACGCATGGAGCGCGGTAACGGAAGTACCGAAGATATTACTGCCCGAGTGATTGATATAGTTTCCCCGATCGGTAAAGGTCAGCGTGGTCTGATAATCGCTCCACCAAAAGCCGGTAAAACGATGATGCTACAAAACATCGCTCAGAGTATCGCGACCAACCATCCAGATGCACATTTAATTGTCTTATTAATTGATGAACGTCCTGAAGAGGTAACTGAAATGTCACGCATGGTACGTGGCGAAGTGGTTTCATCTACTTTTGATGAACCAGCATCACGGCATGTGCAAATTGCTGAAATGGTGATTGAAAAAGCCAAGCGTCTGGTTGAACATAAAAAAGACGTCATAATTTTATTGGACTCTATTACTCGTTTAGCGCGTGCATATAATACGGTTGTTCCATCATCTGGCAAGGTGTTAACTGGTGGTGTCGATGCCAATGCTTTGCATCGGCCAAAACGTTTCTTTGGTGCAGCACGTAATCTAGAAGAAGGTGGAAGTTTAACGATATTGGCTACAGCGCTTGTTGATACCGGTTCTAAAATGGATGAAGTTATCTACGAGGAATTTAAAGGAACAGGTAACTCAGAAGTGCACCTTGATCGTAAAATCTCAGAAAAACGTGTTTATCCCGCGATTAATGTAAATCGTTCTGGTACGCGTCGTGAAGAGTTGCTAGTTAATGAAGAAGAGTTACAGTCTCTTTGGATACTACGCAAATTTTTACATCCTATGGGTGAAGTTGAAGCGATGGAATTCTTATTCGATAAACTACAGAAGACCAAAACAAACGAAGAGTTTTTTAACTCCATGAAAAACTAGGCGTAGCACAAAAGTCTCGATTGTAAAAAGCCCTGTATGATTTTTCATCAGGGCTTTTTTGTGTGCTAAAATTCTAACTCAGATTGAAAGCCAATTTTCAGGAGAAGGGGATGTCAGCAGAATTAGAGTTACGGTGGTTAAAAACTGAGCGTCTTAGTGGGACTGTAAAACGCTTCGCAGAGTTTTGTAAAGATGATGTGAAAAAGCAATCGCAACAAGATGACTTTGATTTTTCAGTCTATCAAGATGCGATAAAGCAAGTGGTTGAGAAACTAGATGACTCTATTGCTATAGGGGAGGTTTTCAATGCTGATTAACTCACTCTTTGCAGAAAATTTTCGTAAGTACAGCAAACTTGAAGTCACTGATATTCCTGCTAACGGCACGATTACGGTTTCAGGAAAAAATGAATCTGGTAAAACCAGTATTGGTGAGGCCATTTGTTTTGCACTGTTTGGGCGAACCTTTTCATTAAATAAAAATAACCTCTCAAAGCTAGTTTATTGGGGCGCGGATGCCGCGGAAGTGCGCATAAATTTTACAACTGCAGATGATAATAATTTTAATTTATACCGCAGTGTTGATGACAAAGGCAACGTTAAAGTTAAGCTAGAAAGGCTTCTTCTAGGTGGTGGTAAAGCACCAAAAGTATTAGAAGATGATACCGAAATAAGTAAAATTTTAAATAAAATCATTGGTTTTGATTACGATGCTTTTGCAAACTCATTTTATTTAGTTCAACGAGAGCTAACAACACCTGAACCGCAAAGTACTACCATTAAAAAAATGGCAGGTATTGGAGACTATGCAGCGATTAGTAGCGAGCTGGATAAAGATAATACGAAAAACCAAGACAAAATTAATACTGCCAAACCAGAAGTGCTTACAACACAATCTGCTTTAGATGAGATAAAACTCGATGAAACTTGGTTGCCTGAACTGGTGGATGCCGACCAAACCTTAGAGAATGAGAAGCAACAGCGAGAAACCTTATTGGCAGAGTTAACAGAGGACGAAAAACAGTACACTGAAAATTCTACAAGCTTCTTCGGAGCACGAAAGAAGCGTGGTTTCTTTGGGTTTTTATCTTTTTTATTTTTCCCTGTTATGTTGGCATCACTTCTAATATGGGTAGTCAATTATTTTCGCCCCAAGCTATTGGATAATCCGTTAATCAATATCTTCGGCTTGGATGAGTTGGCTAACACACATAGTACTATTTCGACATGGTTATTACCCGTTGCTATTATTACAGGTATTGGATTTTTAATTAGCTTAATGGTTCGTGGTAAGGCAAGGCAAACTATGCAAGCGTTGACTGGTAAGGCTGAAGATTTTTCTAAGAGCTTACAAAAAGGCCACGGTGTGGTTACCTCAGATGTTGAAAGTGTTTTACCAGAGCGTGTTGTTAGCTTAATGCAAAAAAACACCCAGAACACTGCAGTTACAGATTCTTCTGCGCATGAAGAGCCAGTAGTAGTTAAAGGTGCGTCTTTGTTCTCTGTACCTCCACAAGAGCAATTTAATAACTTGGATTCTTTAGCTGTAAACGCTAGTACTTATGAGGCAGATCCAGAAGAAATTAATGCGGCAGTCCTTCGTTTATCCGATACCTTCGATAAGCAAAATGTTGAAATTAGTAGTTTGTCTAAAACACTAAGCACGGATATTGAAAAAGAAAAAAGGCGTTCTGATGATGCAGGAAAATTGCGCGCAACGTTAAAATCGCTGAATGCTATAATTAAGGATAGCGAAAGGAAAATCTCGGTAAATAATACCTCAATGGGGTTGATGCAACGTGCAGCAGAAGATTCAATTGGATTATTTAATAAAAATATTACCGAAATAACCGCTAACAGTTTGCCTAAATTTACCAATGGGCGTTATAAAAAAGTACGCGTTGCTGATGACTTTACGGTGCAGGTCTACTCTGATGAAAAGCGTGGTTATATGGATTTTGATGAAATATCCTCAGGTACACAACGTCAGATCATGCTGGCGTTGCGCTTAGCGATGTCAGAAGAGCTGGCAAAGAACACTGGTAATAAACAGCAATTTATTTTCCTTGATGAGCCTTTTGCCTTCTTTGATCCTCAGCGTACTCAGTCGACTTTGAATGCCCTGCCAAATATCAGTGATGTGATTACGCAAGTGTGGATTGTGGCGCAGGAGTTTCCTGAAGGGACGGATGTTGATAAAGTGATTAATTGCCCAACGGGTAGCGCTGAGCTTTTAGCTTAATTGCGGAATGGGGAAGATGATATTTGGTCGTGCTAACTTAGTAATACCCCTAGCGTAATCATCGCTTTTTCTAAATCAGATTTGCTGGCTTTACCATAGTTTACGCGGATGAAGTTTTTGTATTGTCCAGATGCCGAAAATAAAGGCCCTGGCGCAATGCTTACTCTTTTAGCAAGGGCTGTTTCATAAAGCTTCATGCTATCCACGCCTTCATCCAACTCCAGCCAAATCACATAGCCTCCTTGTGGGTGCGTTAAACGTGTAGTTTTAGGCAAGTGCTCTGAAGCTAAGTGCAAAAAATAATCGCGCTGTTCTTTATAATAACGGCGCATCTGGCGTAGGTGCCGGTCAAAAATCCCCATTTCAAGATAACATGCAGCCGTTAATGCAGGTAAAGTTGCCCCAGCCATGCTATTGCTAACTTTTAATTGAGTTACCTGTTTAAGGTATTTCCCTGGAATCGCCCAACCAATACGCAAGCCTGGTGAGAGTGATTTAGAAAGGGATGAGCAGAGTAAAACATTACTGTTAGCCCCTGTTTCATCAAATGACTTAATCGCCTTAGGGCGTTGTGTGCTGTAACTAAGCTCTGAGTAAATATCATCCTCAATAATTGGAATCCCGGTTTGCTTTAATAAAGTACGCAATTTTTGTTTGTTTTCATCGCTCATGCAATAACCCAGCGGGTTACTAAAATTAGGCGTAAGAATGCAGGCGCGAATATCCCATTCACGTAAAGCAAGCTCTAACGCCGTTAGGCTCATGCCGTTTTCAGCATCAGTAGGGATTTCTAAGGCCTTTAAGCCTAGGGTCTCAATCGCTTTTAAAGTGCCAAAGTAACTCGGCGACTCAATAACAACGGTATCACCGGGTTTAGTCACTGCGCGTAAGCACAGTGTCATTGCTTCTTGGCAGCCGGTGGTAATAACAATTTCATTTGGGTTTATATTTACACCCGCGTTGAGCATGCGCCGTGCAATTTGCCGACGTAAGTTTTCATTACCGGGAGGCGGGTCATATTCGGCAATGCTGTCATCATCTTTAATCACTTTGATCATGATGCGGTTAATCAATTTTACCGAAGGAACTTCAGTTTGTGGCGGTGCCGTACCGAGTTGGATGATGTTTTTATCTTTTGAAGTTTGCAATAAGCGTACCGCTAACTCATCAAGGTTAACTTCGGATGGGGTCAATTCGGGCTGACTGATTTCTGGTGGTGCTGATTTTTCAAATGGGGCTAGCACATAAAACCCAGATTGAGGTCGAGGTTCAATGAGGTGTTGATCTTGCAGTAACTCATAACCTCGAATAACCGTAGTCATGCTGATGCCTAACTCGGCAGAGCATTGGCGTACCGAAGGCACTTTTTCCCCCGCTTGTAACAAGCCATTATTGATTTGATCGCTAATGTGATCGGCGACTTTTTGATAGAGAGTTGACATACAGTGTGCTCGAAAATATAAAGTACAGTTTGAAATTATTAAAACTGTACTTCTCTAATAATATTTTTTTGAATCTGTACTTAATGTGACATATCGATATAGTTGTTGGCAAGTTATAAATACGGTAATTTTAAATGCAGGATGAAGGAAATCAAATATTAGGAAGACTAGTTGATAATTGGTCTGGTGTTTGCAGACTAGAGAAAGTCATTATGGTTGGTCGGTACAGTAGGCTCGAAGCGCTCAATATTGATAAGCATGCTGAAGCTTTATTTGGTTCGTTTTCCCAAGATATTGAGAACAAAAATTGGACTTATTTGCCTTTTGAAAATTTTAGTGCTTATCAACAATGGTTGATAGATGCTTCAAGAGGAAGTGACCCTGTGTTTTACGTCATTATAAACCAACAAAATAATGAAGCAATTGGTCTAGCAGGGTACTTGGGTATTAACCCATTGCACGGCGTTATTGAAGTAGGGCATCTACAGTTTTCCCCTCAGCTACAAAAAACCCCCATAGCAACAGAGGCCATGTTTTTGATGATGCAGTATATATTTGATGAGCTTGGTTATAGGCGTTATGAATGGAAATGTAATGCGCTTAATGAAAAATCTAAGAATGCAGCCTTACGGTTTGGCTTTAGCTTTGAAGGCATTTTTCGTCAGGCGCTAGTTGTAAAAGGTAGAAACCGTGACACTGCTTGGTTTTCCATGCTGGATAGTGAGTGGCCACATGCTAAAAAAGCGTTTAAATTATGGCTTAAGCCAGAAAATTTTGATGCTGAAGGTCGCCAAAGATCTAAGTTAAGTGCCTTTTTTAAATGATATGCAAGTTTCATGCAGGATGATAAAAGAATATTAGGATCAAGCTATGGATGTGGAGGTACTGTGTAAAATCATCATTAGAATGTTTATTGGCAAGATAATTAAAGGTTTAGATTAATGGGTGATGTAATAGGGCAAAAACATATTAACAAAGGCATGTTTCTGGGATTAATGGGCGTGCTTGTGTTCTCATTGACGTTACCGGTTACGCGCTTGATTGTTCCATTTATGAATCCTATTTTTCTTGGCTTGGGGCGCTCAGTTATTGCAGGAGTCGTAGCCGCTATTATTTTATTACTCCTAAAGCAACCATTGCCCACAAAGAGGCAAGTGGGGTTATTGCTACTAACAGCCTGTGGAGTTGTTTGGGGCTTTCCTATCTTATCAGCTTTAGGTATGCAGACTGTCCCAGCATCACATGGCAGTGTAGTGAGTGGTTTGTTGCCATTAATAACCGCAATTTTTGCCACAATGATTACCAAAGAGGTCCCCAGTGTGGGTTTTTGGATTGCTGCTTTTATTGGTGCAGGATTGGTTATCAGTTTCTCTTTTATCAAAGGAGGGTTTGAGATTAACACGGGGCATTTATACCTTATCGGTTCTAGCATTATAGGTGGCATGGGTTATGCTTTTGGTGGCAAAGTATCTAAAGAAATTGGGGGCTGGCAGGTTATTTGTTGGGCGTTAGTGTTATCGTTTCCAATTACCTTTAGTGGTGCTTGGATGCTAAAGCCGGATGATTTCTTCAGCTTTCCAGGCTATGTTTATCTCAGTTTTTTATATTTGGCATTAGCTAGCCAGTTATTTGGATTCTTCTTTTGGAATAAAGGATTAGTCTTAGGTGGCATTGCCCGAGTCAGTCAAATTCAGCTGCTCCAACCGTTTTTAAGCATAATTGCAGCGATTATTATTTTAGGTGAAAGTGTGGATGCAATGACATACATATTTGCCTTGGCCGTTGTTTTAACCATCGCGGTTAGCCGTAAAATGGGCGTAAATAGCTAGAGGAATTACCATGAGTTATTAAAAATAAAAAATTATGCAAAGTAAGAACCATTACTACTTTTTTGTCTCTTGAAAAAAATACAGCGACATGGGAAGCAGCGATCCAAAAAGCTTCCAAGTTTTGTAGTGAATTATCTAAATCCTTAGCTGTTGAAAATTATACGGTGCAATCAATTCGTATTGTAAGCAATCCGTTTGGTGAATATTTAAATACCGATAATTTAGTAACTGCAAGAAAAGACCTTCGCTATCTCAGTGAGTTATTGGAATCGACTAACTCATCAGGGTTACGCATTCGTTTTGCTATTGGTGAGGCAGTTAATAAACATGAGATTCAGCTTTTGCCAGAGCTAGTAAAAGAGTTTGGTGATTTGTGCAATGTTTGTGTCAATGTGGGCATGGATGAGTTTGGCGTATTGAATAATGAGTTGATTCAATATTCTGCAAAAGCAGTTGAGTGCATCAGCCAGATCACTCCAAGAGGCGAGGGTAACTTTAATTTCACGGTTAATTTTAACTGTAATCCGTTAATTCCTTACTTTCCTGCAAGTTATCATAAGCGTGAACTGGGTAATCGTTTTGTTATTGGATTGGAAACACCTGACCTTTTGGTTGCCGTTTTAAATGACTATAACGAGGCGGCAGATACAAAAGACCACAACAATAATTTCAAAGCGTATTTTGATGTGATGAATAGCGCGTTGCAATACCACATTGATGAAATCAACAAGCTTGTAAAGCAATCAGCTAGCAGTGAATTTAAATTTTCAGGCTTTGATAGTTCGGCAGCGCCTTCAAAAGATTGTGCGAGTATGGTTGAAGTTTATGAGGCGATGGGCATTGAATATTTTGGTGCGTCAGGCACGGTTGAAGCATCGGCGTTATTAACGAAAGTATTTAAATCCATTAAAGGTGTGGATTTAGTCGGATTTTCAGGTTTGATGTTGGCATTAACCGAGGATATTGGTTTGGCTCAAGGTACGATTGATAATCATTTTGATATTCGATCACTGCTAACCTATAGTGCAGTGTGCGGGATTGGTTTAGATACCGTGCCGATTCCAGGTGATACATCCATCGAGAAGATAGCAGCACTGATGCGAGATACGGGCACAATGGCATTTCGATTGAACAAGCCTTTAACGGTTCGCGTATTTCCTGTGCCAAATTTAAACGCGGGTGACATGACGGCATTTGAAAGTGATGACCTTTGTAACTGCGCAGTCTTGGCTGTCCCCTAAATGTTTTAAACTAGGAATTAAACATGAAAATATATCAAGTGGATACATTCACCCATGAGAAGTTTAAAGGCAATCCAGCCTGTGTCTGTGTGTTGCCTGAGGGTTATATCGCCGCAGAGAAATGGATGCAGACGCTGGCGGCAGAAATGAATCTTTCAGAAACCGCTTTCGTGCAAGCACAGCCTGATGGCTGCTTTTCTCTGCGGTGGTTTACTCCGACAACCGAGGTTGATCTGTGTGGTCACGCAACCTTAGCAACTTCGCATATTTTATGGCAGCAGGGCTTATTATCAAAAACTAAGACTGCGTTGTTTGATACGTTAAGTGGTCGCTTAACGGTCAACTTAATCGACACATTAATGGAGATGAATTTCCCCGTTGATCCATTAAAGCCATGCAAGCAACCCGTGGGTTTAGAGATGGCGCTAGGTGCACAAGTCGTAGCGACCAATGAGGCTGGCTTGGATTTACTGGTTGAGCTAGAAAATGAAGAGGCACTAGCTAACTTACAACCCTCAATACAGCAAATTGCTCAAATTCCTGTGCGTTGTGTGATTGTAACGGCGCTAGCTAATTCCGCGTCAGCCAATAAAAGCAGTCAAGTTGATTTTGTATCACGCGTGTTCGGACCACAAGTGGGTATAGATGAAGACCCTGTAACGGGTTCGGCGCATTGCTCATTAACGCCGTATTGGGCTGAGAAACTAGGTAAAACTAAAATGAAAGCTCGGCAAATATCTCAACGAGGCGGTGATCTCAGTGTTGAACTACTCGGTGATAGGGTCATTGTGTCGGGTGAGGCAGTAACTGTTTTTAGCGGTGAACTGAATGACTAAAAAAGACGGTGTATTAGCATTACTGGTGACGTTTATTTGGGGGATTAATTTTTCAGTTATCAAGTTAGGCTTAGGCAGTATGGATCCTTTTATACTGGCCTCGTTACGTTTTTTTCTCACTGCTATCCCGTTGGTTTTCTTCTTACCCCGACCTGAGGTGAAACTTTCCATGCTTGTTCTTTACGGACTATTATTTGGTGTAGGCTTGTGGGGGATGGTGAACCTAGGTATTCATTTGGGAGCCTCACCGGGAGTGGCATCGCTGTTATTGCAGCTGAGTGCTTTTTTTACGATTATTTTTGGCTACTTTTTCTTTTCTGAAAAACTGAATAGCAAGCAAATTGTGGCTATGCTAGTTTCACTTTGTGGTTTAGCAATTCTTATTTTTTCAAGTAATACATCATCTAATTTAGTGGCTTTGTTGTTTGTAATTTTTGGCGCTGTTTCAATGGGCTTAAGTAATGTGATGATTAAAAAGATTTCTCCCAAAAATGTTTTTTCATTCATGGCTTGGTCAAGTTTATTTGCGCCAATTCCTTTATTGCTGCTGGCTGTATGGACGAATAAAAATCTGACGTTAGCTTCCGCTTTTTCTTCTATAGACGGCTGGGGTGTTTTTTCGATTTTATTTCAAGTGTACATTACTACTTTGTTTGCGTATTGGGTTTGGAATAATTTGTTAAAGAAATATCCGATATCAACCGTAGCTCCTGTTTCGTTACTGGTTCCTGTGTTTGGCTTTATAGGCTCAGCGGTTATTTTTCAGGAAGAGCTAACGGCAACTAAATTGTTATCATCGGGGTTGATTTTATTGGGTTTAGTCGTTTTTGTATTAAGCAACTGTGTAAAAAAGGGTGAGCAAACGTGAAACAGTTATTATCAAAAAGGATACAAGAAGTACCGGAGTCCTTTATTAGGAGTATCCTCAAAGTAGCCAATCAGCCTGATGTCATTTCATTTGCGGGCGGCTTACCCAGTGCGGAGTTGTTCCCGATTGATGCGCTAGAAAAGGCGTGCGCCAAAGTCTTAAAAAATAACGGGAAGCAGGCACTTCAATATGCAAGTAGCGAGGGTGATGATCAGCTTAGAAGGTGGATTGCTGGGCGTTACTTGTCTCAGCAGAGCTTAACTATTTCTCCTAATAATATTTTAATCACTAATGGTTCGCAGCAGGCATTGGATTTGTTGGGTAAGGTGCTGCTTGATAAAGGCGATTCAATCGTGATAGAGCGCCCCGGCTATCTCGGAGCGATTCAAGCTTTTTCATTGTATCAACCGACAATGCACAGCGTATCTATTAATAATCAAGGGATGATTTTATCTGAGCTAGAGCACGTACTTACAAAGCATCAGCCCAAGCTTGTTTATACTGTGCCAAACTTTCAAAACCCAACGGGGGTTTCATATTCGCAACAAAACAGGGAGCAGTTAGTAACTTTAGTTTTAGGTTCAAAAACGTTATTGATTCAAGATGATCCTTATGGTGAATTACGCTTTTCAGGGCAAAAAAAATCTAATTTTATGTCGTTGTTGCCTGAGCAAACCATCTTACTTGGCTCATTTTCAAAAGTTATCACGCCTTCATTTAGGCTGGGATGGGTGGTGGCTCCAGATTGGCTTATTAAACCTTTGGTTATTGCCAAACAAGCAGCAGACCTACATACCAATTATTTTTCGCAACGGATTATTTTTCAATACCTGCAGGATAATTCGATTGATTTACATATAGAAAAAATCAGTCAGTTTTATGCTTCTAAAAAAGCAGCGATGATGCAATCAATTAAACAATACTTTCCTGCGTCAGTAACAGTTGCAGAATCTGAGGGCGGGATGTTTTTATGGCTTACTTTGCCGGTAGGGGTGTCGGCGATGGCTTTGTTTGATCAAGCCATTAAACAAAAAGTAGCTTTTGTGCCTGGCAAGCCTTTTTATATTGGTGATGATGAGGTAGATAATACCTTGAGATTAAGCTATGTCACGATGGATGAGGTTGCTATTAACAAAGGAATCAAGGTGCTTGCAGATTGCATTAATCAAATCTTAGCGAACACAAAAAGAGGTTAAACTTATGACAAAACTAAGCGTAAACCTGAATAAAATAGCATTGTTAAGAAACTCACGGGGTAGGGATTACCCCAATGTTGTTGAATTTGCGAAGAAGTTTATTGATTTAGGGGTACAGGGTATTACAATTCATCCGCGTGACGATGAGCGTCATATTACCCGGAAAGATGCTTATGATTTAGCAGTTTTTTTAAAGTCTAAGCCGCAGCTCGAGTTTAACATTGAGGGTTATCCTTCGGATAGTTTTCTGGCTTTGGTGCATGAATTAAAGCCATCACAATGTACCTTAGTGCCTGATAGCCCAGAACAATTAACCTCAGATCATGGTTGGAATATAAGTCAAAACAGCTCGTTTTTGCTCGGTGTTTGTGAGTCTTTAAACGCTAAAAGCATTCGTAGTGCGTTGTTTATTGATCCTGATTTTGAGCAGATAAAGCAAGTGCCGCAAACAAAGGCGCAACGGATTGAATTGTATACCGAGTCATACGCAAATAGTTATTCGACGGAGCAGCATGGTGAGGTGTTTAATCAATACAAGAAATCAGCAGAACTTGCGCAGTCATTAAATATTGGTGTGAATGCAGGGCATGATTTGGACTTGTCGAATCTGCAACAATTCTTAACCATTGATTCTATTTTGGAAGTATCTATTGGACATGCGCTAACCATTGAGGCTATCGAGCAAGGTATGGCACTAGTTGTTTCGCGTTATTTACAAATCTGCCAATAAATCATCAACGGCTGGTATCGCTAAAGTACCCCTGACTATGTTAAGCTAGACTTCTTTTTGTCTGTTTGGAATTTTTTAGCCTGAATGAGTAAACCCTTACGCGTACCAGCTACACAGCACGGTCTTAACCCGAGAGAAATCGATAAAAAGGCACGGTCAATCCTGCAAGCATTGACAGGTGCAGGCTACGAGGCTTATTTAGTAGGTGGTGCGGTACGTGATTTATTATTGGCTAAGCACCCTAAAGATTTTGATATTGCTACGAGTGCCACCCCAGAACAAATTAAGCAAGTACTCCCTTCAACCCGCATTATTGGTCGCCGATTTCGTTTGGCGCATGTCCACTTTGGTCGAGAATATTTTGAAGTGGCGACTTTTCGTGCGCCGCACGATGAAAGCGACAAAGGGCAGACAGGTGATCACGGGCGCATAATTCACGACAATGTTTATGGCACGGTTGAAGAGGATGCCTTGCGCCGTGACTTTAGCGTTAATGCCTTGTTTTATGATTTAGAGTCGGGCGATGTGATTGATTTTGTTGGCGCGATGGATGATTTAGAAAAACGCCAGCTGCGGATGATCGGTGATCCTGTGGTGCGTTATCGTGAAGACCCGGTAAGAATGTTGCGCGCGGTGAGGTTTGCGGCTAAATTGAATTTAACCATTGAGCCTGCTTCTGAAGCGCCGATTAAAGAGCTTTCTGGTTTATTAGAGAATATTGCGCCTGCGCGGTTATTCGATGAAGTTTTAAAATTATTTCACGGCGGTCAAGCACAAAAGACGTTGGATACTCTTCGTAAGTATGATCTTTTTGTATGGTTATTCCCGCAAGCCGAATCCAGTTTATTAGAAGATGAAGCAGGTGATTCTGAAAGCGCATCGTATACACGCTTAGTGGCAGCAGCTTTAAAAAATACTGACAAACGAATTCGTGCAGGTAAGCCTGTAACGCCCGCGTTTTTATTTGCGGTATTGCTATGGAAAAGGGTAAATGATGGCTCTAAAATGTACCGTGAGTTGGGTAACCCAGCACTACAGTCTGTTCATTTGGCAGCAACTGATGTCTTTTCTGAACAAGTAAAGTCACTTTCCGTGCCACGACGATTTAGTAATATGACGCGTGAGATTTGGACGATGCAAGGGCGCTTCCAATTTAAAAATATGCGCCGAGTTATGGGGTTTATGGATCACCGCCGTTTTCGTGCGGCTTATGATTTTATGTGCTTACGCGCACATGCCGGTGAGATAGATTCAGATGATTGTGAATGGTGGACGCTAATTCAAGAAGTGGATGAGCCTGAAAAGTTGGCAATGTGTCAGGCGGCACTCTCACAGGGTAATAATAAAAGCCGTGGGCGCACCAGGCGACGTAAAAAGAATAGTTGAGTGAGTACGCGCGAGCAGGTGGCTGATAACAGCAAAGAAAAAGATTCTGTTGAGAATATTACTTGTTATGTAGCACTGGGAAGTAATTTGGGTGATTCGCAGACCTATTTGAATAATGCTATTGATGCTTTGAAGTCGTCACTTCTTATTAAGCAGCTCGAAGTTTCCCCCTTTTATAAAAGTAAACCACATGGACCACAAGATCAGCCAGACTATTTAAACGCGGTAGTTCGTTTTATGACGACGTATCAATCAGAGTCATTGTTAGATTTCTTGCAGAATATTGAAAATAATAATCTGCGAGTGAGGAAAGGCGTGGTTCGCTGGGGAGCAAGAACCTTGGATTTAGATTTATTATTTTTTGGGGAGGAAACAATCAATACAAAACGCTTAACAGTGCCTCATCCCAGAATCTGTGAACGTGCTTTTGTGTTGCTCCCATTGCGTGATTTACAAGCAGATTTAGATATTGATTTGGAGCTCGTCTTGAAAAAAAGCACCAGCAGCACCATAGAGTCTTGTATTGATGCATTACCTGAATCTGCACTAAAGGATATCTCTCTCTGCTTATGACTAAACGCGTAACGGTTAAAACGCTTCGGAGTATGAAGCAAAATGATGAAAAAATAGTCTCACTGACTGCCTACGATGCTAGCTTCGCGCGGGTGATTGATGAGCAGGGTGTGGATGTTATTTTGGTGGGTGATTCGCTCGGTATGGTCATGCAAGGGCATGATTCAACCGTGCCAGTGAGTGTTGATGATATCATTTATCACGCCAAGTCTGTTGTGCCTCAATGTCAACGGGCTTTGGTGATGGCAGACTTGCCTTTTATGAGTTATACAAATCCGGATCAAGCAATTACCAATGCGGCAAGATTGATGCAAGAAGGCTTGGCGCATATTGTAAAGCTGGAAGGTGGTGAAGCACAGCTTGATACGGTTAGACATATGACGCGACACGGTGTGCCAGTATGTGCGCACTTAGGTTTAACGCCACAAACAGTGCATAAGCTAGGTGGCTACCGGGTGCAGGGGCGTGAGAATGATGATGCAAAACAGATGCGAGCAGATGCTTTAGCACTTCAAGATGCTGGTGCTGATGCGGTGGTCTTGGAGTGTGTGCCGGTTGATTTAGCTGAAAAAATTACTCAAGAATTAGAAATCCCCACAATCGGGATTGGTGCTGGGCGAGTGTGTGATGGGCAAGTGTTAGTCCTACAAGATATGATTGGTATTTCATCGCTTGCGCCTAAATTCACCGCTAACTTTTTGAGCGATGGGCGAAATATTCCTGATGCAATTAAAGCCTATGCACAAGCTGTGCGTGATGGGTCTTTTCCTACAGATCAGCAATGTTTTTATTAAGTCTTTGAGGTTGTAAAAATGATTCAAGCACCTGATAAAGATGCCTTGCGAGTGGTTATGCGTGGTTACCGCTCAAATTCTGAAACAACCGCTTTTGTGCCGACCTTGGGTAATCTGCATGAGGGGCATTTGTCACTTGTGCGTAAAGCAAAAGAAGTAGCGGATAGGGTGGTTGTATCAATATTCTTAAATCCTACGCAGTTTGATAAGCCTGAAGATTTGGCAAATTACCCGAAAACCTTAAAAAATGATTTAGAATTACTAAAAAAAGAAAATGTTGACTCAGTGTTTTTGCCGAGCGCTGACGAAATGTACCCCGAAGGTGGCACAACGCGTGTTGAAGTTGATGGAATTAGTGATATTTTAGAAGGTGATTCACGGCCGGGTCATTTTTCGGGTGTTGCTACTATCGTCGCTAAACTGTTTAATTTGGTTCAACCAGATATCTCTATTTTTGGCGAAAAAGACTATCAGCAGTTAATGCTTATTAGACGAATGGAAGCAGATTTGGATTATGGTATTGAAATAATCTCGGCTCCCACTGCTCGTGAAAAAAGTGGCTTGGCGATGAGCTCGCGAAATAATTATCTGACGGAAGAGCAAAGAGGCATAATTGCCCCACATTTGCATCAAGCGCTTCAAGAAATCAAACGTAACATTGTAGAGTTTAAGAATTCTGGCTATTCTGAGTTGCAGGAATCTACGGCCGAAAGCTTGGATAAGCTTGGTTTTAGGACAGACTATATTGAAATTCGCAATGCCAATGATTTATCAATAGCAACAAAATGCGATAAGGAACTCGTTATTTTAGCTTCCGCATGGTTGGGAAAAGCACGTTTAATAGATAATTTGAGAGTAAGTCTTTAAAGTTGGTTTATTTACAACCCAAAATTCTTAGAAGAGAAAATCTAATATGAATATTACTTTGCTTAAATCAAAGTTACATCGTGTAACGGTGACGCACTCTGAGCTCGACTACGAAGGTTCTTGTGCAATTGATAAAGATTTATTGGATGCTGCGGGAATCCGAGATTTTGAGCAACTGCATATTTATAATGTAACCAATGGTGAGCGGTTTGTTACTTATACTATCATCGCTGAAAAAGGCTCTGGGATTATATCTGTCAATGGTGCCGCCGCGCATAAAGCAAGTGTTGGGGATACATTGATTATTTGTACCTACGCAATGATGACTGAAGTTGAGGCTAATGCTTTTAAGCCTGTACTTGTTTACGCTGAAAGTAAAAATAAGGTTGCGCGAACTCTGAGTTGTATAGATGTCCAGCCTAAATCATGATAAGGCGATTCATGAGTCACTGGCGAAAAAACGGCTAAAGCTCTAATCGAGTTATCCGCTTAAGGTATCTGATTAAGTCATTTGACAAGCAAAGCACGAAATATTGCGTCGACCTTCGTGGAAATATCAGCGGATTTGGCAAGCTAAAAATAATTGAACTTAATCAGGATTTCCTTAACATGGTACTGCTAAAGTAAGTTTCTTTTTAGCCTACTCAGATAGCTATGATCCTAAGAAGGTGCTTTTCGTTATTAAAAACACTACCACTAGTCGGGGTCTTGCATATTATGATGTCAATAAAGCTTAACCTGAACTCAGTTTTTAGAATACCAATAACATTCAAATGATAATAATGTGAGCTTATCAACTTCTTTGGTAGTTAGTATGCAATAAAAGTGGTTAAATTTTGAGCAATGTAGTGTAATATAGGGCTTGAGTGCTATAATTTCTTTATAGTTGCAAAACCAATTTGATAATCTATGCTTATGTGAATTCATGTTATTGTTTGCTTGTAAAGTATAAGCATGTGATTCTAAAAGGAAAAATTAATTAATATTTAACAAGGAATAATCTAATGAAAACCCGTATAACAAACCCCAAGCTATTGGCTTCTTCTGCAACAGCTCTTTTGCTAAGCACTTTCTTACTTGGAGGGTGTGGTGGGAAAGATACTGGTACAGCAGTAGTACCGAATACTTCTGGGCTAGCAAAAGCCACAGCTTTAAGAATAATGGTAATTGATGCATCAGGAAAACCCGTAAAGTCCGCAAAGGTTGAAGTGGTCACTGATGAGGCCGATATTATTCCAGCTAATCAAGAAACCACCATCACAAATGGTGCTATCGCAGGAATAGTGGGTTACACCTTGAACGATCTTTCTGAAGAAAAGCAATCTATCCAGATTAAAGTATCAAAAGATGGTTATACGACAAGAAGTGTCCTGTTTGATGTAGTTAAAGGAAAATCAAACTTAGAGAAAATCACGATTACAAGCCTAGGGGTTGCCTCAGCAAAAACTTGTACGTCATATATTGGCGTCAATGGGGATGATGGTGAATCACTACAAGGTACTATTAAAGGAAAAGGATTCGAAGAAACTGTTGAGTACGTAGGAGGAACTGGTTTTATTACAGTTGATGGTGCGCCAAGATCTAATGATGTAACGTTGAGCTTAAAAACGATGACGGGCGAGGCTGTTAAAGTTAGTTCTGCTACTTTCAACATGTGTAGCAATAATGGAACTCATGATGTTATTGTTACTATGCCTACAAATACTCCTACACAATCAACAAATTCAGGTTCTACTACATCGCCAGCAAGCTCAACAACGAATCCTTATGGTTATACGAACTATGATGTCAATGTAACTGTAACTGCACAGTGTAATAATGCTAATGGGCAAGCTCCTGTTGAAGGTATGTGGGTATTTGTTAATGCGTATCCAGATGCATTAGAATATGATTATAGTGCGCAAACGAGTAGTAATGGTGTAGCTTCATTTAATGATTTACCAGAAGGTGAATACTTATTTTATATTCAGGACAAGCCTGGAACATTTAGTTATGTAGAAAAATATATTAAAATCCCTAGTAGTAATGTATCAGGTAATATGGAGCTTATTGTTGATATGCCTTGTCATATTCCAACAGGTAGTACTGGTGGTACAGGTAGTACTGGTGGTACAGGTAGTACTGGTGGTACAGGCAGCACTGGTGGTACAGGCAGTACTGGCACAACCGCAGGCTCGGCAAATAATGGATCAGGAAGTCAGTAATACTCGTCAGTTTTGTCTGCAACTATAGTAGTGAGAACTTCGGTTGTAGTAATTGATGAATAACTAACTTAAATACTATAAACTTAAAAGAGGGCAATTTGCCCTCTTTTTTTTTAACTTGATATTACTCTATGATTAAAAGAATTATTGTTAGTGTGCCTAGTCTATTTTTTGTTGCCCCGTTATTCGCTAACGATTTAGCGTTCCCTGGTTTTACAGGTGTATTAAGAACTCCGACTGCTGAGATCGCTCCAAAAGGGCGCTATAGCTATCAGTTTAATAATTATAATGACCTAGGTACGAAGGATGATAAACACTATAACCATGTGTTTACAGTAGGTATAGGTTCAAATTTTGAGCTAGGAGGGCGATTAACAGATTGGTATAATGATGATAGAGTGGTAGTTTCGGGCGGGTATGCAAGAAGCGGTAAAGATGGGCAGTTAATTGGGAAAAGGGATCTCTCTGGAAACTTCAAGTTTAAACTGCCTCTGTCAAACTACCCTGGCTTTCCCGACTTAGCCGTTGGGATGACTGACTTTGCAGGGTTGGCTGTTAACTTCAAAACGGCTTATGGTGTGGCAACTAAGCAGTTAGGCGCGTTTCAATTTAGCGTTGGGTACGCAAAAAATGCTTCATCTCGGTATAAGCATCAAAGAGTTTTTTCAGGGGAGTTTGCTAATGCTAAAGTTGATTTAACGCAAAATTTATCTTTAATGACAGATTATGTGTCGAAAGATATTAGTGCTGGCTTTAGGTATAAAGTTAATACTTTTAATAAGTCGTCAGTCTTATTTCAAGGCTTGACTCATAGAGAAAATAATAAGTGGGAAAATATAGTAGGTCTTTCCCTTTTGCTACCCTTATCTATGGGTAAGGATGAAATCCTAAAGGAAAGAAAGCTCTTTACGCTTAAAAAAGAAAACAAAGATACGAATAAGTTTTTAGCAAAAATGAGAGAGTTGGGTTTCTCTGGTGTCAAACTAGGGAGGTCGCCACAAGCTAATATCATTGTATTTGAAAATCACCTCTTTAATCATAGTTATATAGACCCTTTTGCTTTAGTTTTTGCTAATGCGTATCGTTACTTGGGAGGTGACTCAAGTTTTACGGCTGTAATGTTAAAACAGCAGGTGCCAGTTTTTGCAGTTAAAATGAATATGGAAAATTATGTTGAATTTATTCGGGGTAAGGTTGGAAGTAGTAAGTTAAAAAAATCAACCAAAGCATTTTATGTAAGTAGACATTATCTAAATAACATTAATTGGGTCCCAAGTTCAGTTACGCAAAATAAAAGTCCTATAAATATAGAAATGCGCCCAGAGTTAAACACTGCTGTTGGAACAGAGTTTGGAGTATTTGACTATTCTTTGGGTGTAACGACGAAGCTGGATATTCCAATTGCAGAAGGTACTAATATTGTTGCATCAGCTACACTGCCTATATCAAATACGAGTAACTTTAATAATGGTAAAATATTCGGTCTAAGAAGGTTGGCGGCAAAAGTTAATCAAGTTGCCATTCAAAAATTCACAAAACCAACTGCATCACTATCAATACTATCTGGGCTTGGTTATGGGTCGGTTGGCGATGATAGCTTTATCGCTGGTGAATCAGTAGCTTTATGGCAGCCAGAGCAGGGTAATAATCAAGTAGCGGTAAGAATTACCCATATGAAGTCAATTGAAAAAAACGTAGAAGATGAAACAATGGCTTTGGTTTCCTATAAAAGAAACTGGGATGATGGGTATAATACTACTGGAGGAATAACCTATGGTCAGTACTATAATAAAGATAGAGGTATTACAGCTGCAGTTTCACGATATTTTGGCGATACTGAGCTTTCGGTCTATATGAAAGGCCTTGCGAAGGATGACTTAAGCGGTGGGATGTCAATCAGCTTACCTTTAACGCCAAGGAAAGATAGAAAATTAGGCAGTATGGTTATTAAGGGCTCGCCAAGCTTTGGTTATGGGCTTGAAACAACTATTAAAGATCCGGCTCATCCAACTCAAAATAGATTGCGGTATGATATGTTGTTGGCTCCTGGTTTTGAGAATAACCTAAATGGGTTTTATGATAGATTAAGAATTACGCCTGCACATTTTCTTAATAATTTAGATCGTTTAAAAGAGGCAACATTTTCACTTGTGAAATAGCACTGAGAGTTGGGTGGTTAATAGTAAATAGATCCAAGAACACGTAGGCCTTTTGCTCCAGTTACTGAGGGTAAGTTTCCTGGTTGTTTCTCTAACCTTTGCTTGGCTAGCCAGGCAAAGGCTATCGCTTCCATCCAATCAGGGTCAATCCCTGCTGATGCGGTGGATAATACGGTAGGTTTATTTTCTAAATATCCTGATAAGAGTTCTATTAAATATTCATTGTGGATGCCACCACCGCAGACTAGTACCTCATCGCCCTTATTGCAGTTTTTGGCAATTGTGTAAGCCGTTAAAGCGGTGATTGTTGCCTGTATATCATTAGGTTTATGAGATGAAAACTTATTAGATAGTTTATTGTGTAGCCAGTTTAGGTTGAAATATTCTTTACCTGTGCTTTTTGGAGGGAGCGAAGAAAAGTATGGTTCAGTCAATAAGTGTTCTAATAGTCTAGGTAGTATTTTTCCAGACCTAGCCCACTGTCCTGATTTATCATAAGTCTTATTCCTATGTTTTTTTACCCAAGCATCGATTAGCCCGTTTCCAGGGCCGGTATCAAATCCGCTGATTTCATCAATGTGATTATCATTAGAAGGTAAGTACGTGATATTAGCTATACCTCCGACATTCAAAATGATGCGGTTACGTGTGGAGTGGGTTAAATACTTTGCATGAAAAGCAGGTACAAGAGGTGCGCCCTGTCCGCTAGCGGCAATGTCACGCCCACGAAAGTCAGCAACAGTTGTTATTGCTGTTAGCTCTGCAATTTTGTTTGCGTTGCCTAGCTGCAAGCTAAAAGGATGCTTGCCTGTAGGCTGGTGCCAAAGTGTGTGACCGTGAGTTCCGATAGCTTGTATTTGTTTTTTGTCTACAGGTGCCTGCTCTAATAATTGGTTCACAGCCTCGGCAAATAATTCCCCTAACTTTTGATCTAGAGTTCCAAACTGCATAAGAGATCCTTGCCAGTCTGGTTGAATTGTGTTTAAAAGTTCTAACTTGGTTTCCTTTGGGAAAGGGTGAGAATAAGACGCAACTAAATTGGCTCTATTGTCGCTAAAGTCTGCTACCACAGCATCTATTCCGTCCATGCTTGTGCCGGACATTAGGCCAATATAGTAATTAGACACTTATATTATATTTTGTAGATTAACCTCCAATGTTACTACTAATATCAATCTTAGCTTTTACAAAGCGGTGAAGAACATTTAACTGTAAAACTAAATTTACGGCTTTATTGCGAAAGTCTTGTAATTCTGTGGTTGTTAAAGACATACTATGTGGAAGTGATGCGCTCATAGAGTCCAT
>JALSJU010000104.1 GCA_026989145.1 Thiotrichaceae bacterium | reverse complement strand
CCAGAAAGCTTCAACCAAGCTAATCGTTAGGGCAAGTGTGACTACAATCGGCACAACTTGCATAAACTTACCTAAAATACCGGGAACCAGAGTTAGTGGCAAAAAAGCTGCAATGGTGGTTAGCACTGCTGTGGTTACAGGCTTAGCGACCTCTGCCATTGCCTCGCGCACCGCTTGTAAAGAATCCATGCCACGTTGTAAACGGTAATAAATCGATTCGACCACCACCACCGCATCGTCCACCAACATGCCGAGAACAATGATAATGCCGAGCAATACCATGATGTTTAAAGTTTCACCCATCGAGGCCAATATCAAAAAAGTAGCGGCTAATATGAAGGGAATTCCGATCGTGGTGAGCAATGAAATATGTGTGCCTAAAAACAACCAAGCAACCACTAATACCAGTAATAAACCAATCAGCGCATTATTTTGCATAATGTTTATTGCGCTGGTTGTGGGTAAGGTTTGGTCATCCAGCAGGCTGATGCTTACGCCGTTTACCTGTGATAATTTATTTTGTTCAACCATCCAACTATTGAGGCGTTCAACTAATTTTATAACATTGGTATTGTCTTGTTTGAGTACTGATAATAAAACCGCTGGCTTGCCATCAATGCGTACTTCTTGGCTGCCTTTTTTGCGGGTTCTTTCTATATTGGCGACGCGGGATAAGGGTATTTCCCCTGCAACGCCTTGAATTGGTAGTTGTGCGATAATGGCAGGGTCGCTGTCTTTTCCGGCGATTCGTACCAGCCAACTTTGTCCTCCGACATTAGTTGTGCCTGCGGATATATCTTGAAACCAAACTTTAATAGAATCTGATAGTTGCCCTGGTGTTAAACCTAATGATTCTAATGCTTCAGGGATAAAGCTAATGCGTACTTCTGGCTTGTCTAAAGCTACTGCATCAACGCGATCAACGCCTTTAATTTGCTCAATCGCTTCACGCGCAAGTTTGGCTTGGCGACGTAGGTTTTCATCATCGGCATTTGAGGTAAGTGCGATCATTGCAGCGGGGAAGGCATTGCCGGTGGTGATCTCTAATATTTTGGTATCGGTGGCTTCAGCGGGTAATAAGGATTCCACACTTTGCAGCTTACGGCGTAAATCTGTTAAGCGTTTTTCGTAGGTTTTTTCAGGTAAGTCATTAAAGCGAACCAAGATGGTAGAGGAGCTTTCACGGCTGTTGCTGGAGACAAACATCATGTCAGGCGTGCCGTTGATGACATCTTCTAAGGGGTCGGTAACACGTTTTTCGACATCCGCTGCAGATGCCCCAGGGAAGCCCGTGGCGACAACAATCCAATTAAAATTAATGGTCGGGTCTTGTTGTCGCGGCATACTTTGGTAAGCAAAAAATCCCGCGACCAATATTAAGATAAAGGTCAGGTTTGCGAGTACGTTGTTTTGTATTAAACGTGAGTACATTTTGCCTGCGTGTTTTTTAGATGGGTTAAGAGAGGTGTTTAGTTGTTAATTTTTATCTGCTGACCGTCTTTTACTCGGTAGCGATTTTTAATAATGATGGCACTACTTTCTGGTAAGTCTGCTTCAACAGCTTGACCTTCACTCGCATTGGGTAACGGATAAAACTTAGCTTTAGCGACACCCTCGACATTGTCTTCTGCCAGCATCACGCCTAGTTGGTTATTACGTCTAAGAATATATTCGGCGGGGATTAACTGGCTTTTACTGCTCCACACAATGCGCCCCGACATGCCGGCGGAAATTCTGTTGTTCACGCCTGAAATACCTTTAGGCAAAGCGAGACGAACTTCTTGGGTGCGGCTAGCTTCGTCAACCGTTTGAATAATACTGCGTACAACGGTTTTAAATTGTTTATCACCCACCACAAATTGTAAAATAGGTGAGTCATCTAGCATCCGTACTTGGCTCGCGGAAAGCTGGGTTTTGATTTCTAGTTTGTTATTCTGCATGATTTGGAATAAGGGCGTTCCAGCAGTCACAAGTTGACCTTGTTGAACTAAGCGTTTGGTAATTTGGCCTGAAAAAGGCGCACTGATTTTACAGCGGCTAATCGCTAGTTTACTGGTTTCAATAGCGACTTTTTTTAGTTCAATATCAGCGATTGCGCTTAGCTTGCCTGCCTCGGCTTTCTCAAAGGTTTCTCTGGGGATGATTCGTTTAGCAAGTAGGTTTTGATTACGTTTGTATTGTTTGCTGGAATAATTAAGCTGAGTTTTTGCAATGTGCAAGCCCGCCTCTGCCTGCTTTTTTGCTAATAAATAACTACGGCAATCAAGTGTGACAAGACGTTTACCTTTTTTGACTTGATCGCCAATTTCACCTTCAATCATCATTGCTCTGCCGGTAATTTCTGCACTAATGGTAGAGTGATTTAAGCTAACTACGTTAGCTGGGGCGCTATTCTTGGCACTTATTAAAAGTGATGATAAAGGTTTTGTTGTTACTGATAGTAACCCACCTTTTGTTTGATCGGCGTCAGCTAATGCATTGCTAAAGCTAATACTGCCAAATGCTATAAACGCTACTGGAAGTAGTAAAGGTAACAGTGATTTTAATGATTTTGTCATAATGCTTCAATCATAGTCATACCAGTTGGTATGTCAATAAAATGCCTATAAATAAAGCATCCAAATGATTTTTAACGGTAAACTTCTAATTTTTTAATCGATGAAAATTCAACCGGTGTAACCGCAGTACCACCATTCACACGACGATATAGCATCGCATCACTGCCATTGATTTGTTGCAGCTGACCAACGATAACGCGACCCTGATTGGTATGGATTTTAAGTGATCTGCCTATCAGTGACTTGATATTATCTATATTTACTACCTGATATTTCTGCTGGTGTTTTTGCTGCTTTTGGTATTTAGGCGCTACAGCAATAGTTTTTTGTTTTTCTTTAATTTTTGCCTGTAGTTCGCCTTCAATCACATCTTCAGGTAATAGCTCAAGTTCCGTGGTCATCGGTTCACTTGTATCATCTTCATGCATTTCTTCTTCAGGTATGCCCATTTCTGGTGTTTTTATAATATTGTTAGAACCGTTTACCATTGAGTTCACCATCACGGTATTACTCCTTGCACTATGT
This sequence comes from Thiotrichaceae bacterium, assembly GCA_026989145.1. Lineage (GTDB taxonomy): Bacteria > Pseudomonadota > Gammaproteobacteria > Thiotrichales > Thiotrichaceae > Cocleimonas. The sequence continues at coordinate 7,145 of JALSJU010000104.1, read as the reverse complement.
GATATAGAACTGATTACCTTATTTAATGACTCGCCATTGATAACGACCGCTGCTACAGAAGTCGCAATAAAGATGACTACATTGGCAACATTAGTAGCAATAGCCGCCCCCCAGCCCATTTGATTAATCACTTTAAAGGCAATGCTGGAGAATACAATCATTGCTGTAAAGGTAATACTAAGCATTACCATAGGCTCAAGCCCAGACACATAAATATTCAGTGTGAGATAGGTAACCAATGCAATGAGAGCACTTACTATAGATGCAAAAGTAACCCATTCAAGACCGGGGCGTTTTGCTAAAAGCATTTTAGCAATTTTACTGACAACGAATAGTGTAACTCCTGCAGCTACAAGCAGAGATAGCATTAAGTACATATATAAGCCTTATTTTTTTTATTATTAAGATTGATTGTAACTACTTAGCTCGCACTGAGGTTCGTTATTTCTGCGTTAAAAATGATCATTTACATGTGTAAACTCACATTTCTCTCCTTGAACTAACGAACTACAGGCGCAATCAGAGCAGTTACGATTGGTTTATCATAAACGGTTAATGCTTAATTAGGGCTTAACAGTTTAGCAATGGCCTCATCATCTTTGGCTATGATTTGTTCTGTTGGTGTTGTTTTTGCGGTTACTTGTTTTTCAGAATTCGTATCATTCAATGCAAAAGAACCCATGAAAGCAATTGTTATAATTGCCATACTAATAAAATTAGTGGTAATTGCGCTTGGCCAACACATTTGATTAATAACTTTAAAAGCTATGCTAGAGACTAATAGGATGATTGAGGCACTAATAACCAATACAGCAATAGGGTAAAGGTTTGCTAGCGTCTGGCTTTGGTCTGCTACGGAAAGATCAAACCAAGCAATAATAAAAGTAAGTCCAATATAGCTGGCAAACCCAATTAAGACACTTCCCATAACTGCTAAAAAGACCCATTTTACTTCAGGGCGTTTAGCCAAGAAATAATCAGCAATTTTACTGAGAATGAAAAGGGAAAGTGCTGCTAGAGCAAGTAGGGAGGGAGCTAAGTACATTTTTATATTCCTTATTGTAATTATAATCGTTATGAATAAGGTTAGTTTATATTGGTATCGCTGAATGACTCCTTAACACAGCTTAATTTTTAAGCAGATGTTTTTCTTAGCGATAACTCCTTGGCAAAATCTAACATCCGTTGGGTCGATTTAAGTGCTTTAACTCGCACTGCTTCATCGACAAATATTTCATTTTTGCCTGTTTTTAAAACTTCTAATAAATTATGCAAACCGTTCATTGCCATCCACGGGCAATGCGCGCAACTGGTACAGGTTGCACCTTCACCATGTGTGGGGGCTTCGATAAATTCTTTACCCGGTGCTTCTTGTTTCATTTTATAAAAAATGCCGTTGTCAGTGGCAACGATAAAACGTTTATTGGGTAACTCCTTAGCAGCATTGATAATTTGAGTCGTTGAACCAACCACATCAGCCAAGGCAATAATTTCATCAGGGGATTCTGGGTGAACCAGTACCGCCGCATCGGGATTTTCTTCAATTAGTTCCCCCAGTGAACGCGTTTTAAACTCATTATGCACAATGCAGTCACCTTGCCAGCGGAGCATCTCAACCCCTGATACTTTTTCTATATAACTACCCAGGTGCCTGTCTGGCGCCCATAGTACTTTTTTGCCTTGCTTGCCGAGCCAAGTGACTAAGTCCAAAGCGATTCCAGAAGTAACAACATAGTCAGCACGCGCTTTCACATCGGCGCTAGTGTTGGCGTAAACAACGACCGTGTGATCGGGGTGTGCATCACAAAAGGGTGCGAAATCTTCTATCGGACAGCTTAAATCAAGGGAGCATTCTGCATCGAGCGTTGGCATTAAAACGCGTTTTTCGGGGCTGAGAATTTTTGATGTTTCACCCATAAAACGAACTCCAGCAACGATCAAGGTTTTTGCTGGGTGCTCCTTGCCGAACTTTGCCATATCTAAAGAATCTGAAATATAACCACCCGTTTCTTCAGCTAATTCTTGCAGTTCTTGGTCGACATAATAATGGGCTACTAAAACGGCATCTTGTGCTTTTAACAGTGTTTTGATTTCATCTTTAACCGCTTGTTTTTCTTCTGCCGAATAGTGTGGGCGCAGACCTTCGATTTGCGCGGTAACGGGTGTATCGAATGTAGGAATAATTGGTGCTTGTGCTGACATGCTCTATACTGCCTTTATATATTAATTGACCCAAGCATACCCCAATTCATGACAGATAAAAACACAACCAAGCCCCTTATACTTGTTGATGGTTCGTCCTATTTATTTCGTGCCTTCTTTGCCTTGCCCTCTTCGTTAACTAGCCCTGATGGTATGCAAACCAACGCTATCCACGGTGTGTTAAATATGCTGGATAAGTTGCGTAAAGATTATGAGCCTGAAAATATGGTGGTTATTTTTGATGCCAAGGGGAAAACATTTCGCAACGACTTATACCCCGATTACAAAGGCACGCGACCACCGATGCCAGATGAGCTACGCGATCAAATCGCACCGTTACATGAAATTATCGAGGCGCAGGGCTACCCGATGATTATTATGCCGGGGGTTGAGGCAGATGATGTGATTGGTACGATGGCTAAATTGCGTACGACACAAACACAGGCTGATGATAGTTTAACGATTATCTCTACCGGTGACAAAGATATGGCTCAACTAGTGAATGATAAGGTTCATCTTATCAATACTATGTCGAATAGCTATCATGATATTGAAGGTGTTATTGAGAAATATGGGGTACGGCCTGAGCGCATACGTGATTATTTAGCGCTAATGGGAGACAAGGCAGATAATATTCCTGGAGTTCCTAAAGTTGGCCCTAAAACTGCGGTTAAATGGTTAGCCGAGTATGAATCGCTAGAAGCAGTGATGGAAAACGCGGATAAATTTAAAGGCAAAATTGGTGAAAGCCTACGCGCATCATTAGATTTTTTACCACTTTCGTATGAACTGGTTACTATCAAATGCGATCTTGATGTGGATTGCTCGCCTGAGTTTATAAGCTTTAATGAGCAAAACACGCCAAAGCTTATAGAACTTTATCAGAAGTACGGTCTACGTTCGCGCCTAAGTAAATTAGAAGGTGGGTTTGATACGCAACTTGCGCCTGCCGCAACGAATAGTGATGGCTCGATAAAAGCCTATGAACCACCTATTCCGGCAGTGCCTGAGATTAACGAGCTTGATTATCAAACAATCTTAACTGAACAGCATTTAGATGAGTGGATCGCCAAGTTAAAAACAGCCAAGTTGTTTGCTTTTGATACCGAAACTACCAGCCTTGCTTATATGGATGCACAACTTGTCGGCATGTCGTTTTGTATCGAAGCAGGAACAGCTGCTTATTTGCCACTTGCCCACGATTATGTGGGTGCACCGCAACAGCTACCTTTTGAGCAAACTCTAGCAAAGCTTAAGCCCTTGTTAGAAGATCCTACCTGTTTAAAAGTGGGACAAAATTTAAAATATGATCGTTCAATTTTACTTAACCATCATATTGAATTAAAAGGCATAGCACATGACACCATGCTGGAATCCTACGTGTTAGATTCAGTTTCAACGCGTCACGATATGAACGCACTGTGTGAAAAACATTTAAATCACACTTGCGTTAAGTTTGAGGATATTGCGGGCAAAGGTAAAAAACAGTTAACCTTTAACCAGATTGAATTAGACCCAAACGAAGAAACGGGCTTTAAAGGGGCATCCTATTACGCTAGCGAAGATGCTGATATGACAATGCGGTTACATAATTTTTTATGGCCTCAACTACGCCCACGCCACCGCATGGCACAACTTTATCGTGACATTGAGTTACCCTTACTAAAAGTGCTTTCTGATATTGAACGCAATGGTGTGCTGGTTAATGCCGAGATGCTAAGCCAGCAAAGTAGCGAACTGAATCAACGTATGCTTGAGTTAGAAAGCCAAATTTATGAAGCTGCAGGCGAAGAGTTTAATTTAGGCTCGCCCAAGCAAATTCAAGAAGTATTTTTCAACGAAGAAAAACTCAATCTACCAATTATTACTAAAACGAAAAAAGGCCAGCCATCGACAGGGGTTGAGGTTTTAGAAAAATTAGCCGAAGAACATGATGTACCTCGCTGGTTACTTGAGCACCGCGGTTTAAGCAAATTAAAATCCACTTACACCGATAAACTCCCACTAGAAATAAATGAGAAAACGGGTCGCGTACATACTTCATATCATCAAGCAATTACTGCTACGGGCAGGTTGTCATCCACCACGCCTAACTTACAAAATATTCCGATAAGAACCAGCGAAGGTCGGCGTATCCGCCAAGCGTTTATTCCGCCTCAGGGCTTTAAAATTCTTGCTGCTGATTACTCACAAATTGAACTACGTATCATGGCACATTTATCAAAAGATGCGGGGTTAGTCACCGCGTTTTCTGAGGGTAAGGATATTCACCGCGCTACGGCTGCTGAGATTTTTGAGGTAAGTTTAGATCAAGTAGAAACCAATCAACGCCGTGCGGCAAAAGCCGTAAACTTTGGTTTGATTTACGGTATGTCAGCCTTTGGTTTAGCCAAGCAGTTAAACGTATCACGCACCGAAGCCGCGGAATACGTTAAAAAATATTTTATGCGCTATCCCGGCGTAAAACACTATATGGAGGACACCCGAGAGCAGGCGAAAGAGGATGGTTTTGTAGAAACGTTGTTTGGTCGTAGACTGTACTTACCGAATATAAACGCCCGTAACGGTATGTTACGCCAGCATGCAGAGCGAACTGCCATTAACGCGCCGATGCAAGGAACGGCAGCAGATATTATCAAGTTATCTATGATTGCAGTGACTGATTGGTTACGTGAGGAGCATTTGAATCAAAGCACGCAAACTAAAATGATTATGCAAGTTCATGATGAGTTGGTGTTTGAAGTCGCGGAAGATGAATTACAAGCTGTAGAAAAGAATATTATTAATAAAATGGTGAATGCCGCAAACTTGGCTGTACCGTTAGTGGTGGATACGGGTATTGGTGATAATTGGGATGAAGCGCATTAATTCGGCACCGCTTAACTTTCTGCAGAGAACTCAATAATGCCATTATTTTCTACGACATTGTTTTCTAAATCAGTACTTTGGGGTGCCTCAACATCTCTGTGAGTTTTTTGATGTTCATAACCAATCTGAGCATTCTCCTCGTCTTCACGAGGGCGTGGCATTGTATCACCATAAATTGCCACATGGTTTCGGCCGTTTTCTTTAGCAATAAACATCGCTTCATCAGCATACTTTAAGAGTTGATCAAGTGTAATAACGCCATCAATATCATAATCAGCCCCACCAATTGAGAGACTAAGTTTTATCGTATCTTTATGCCAAATAATCGGGCTGTTTTGTACCGTTTGACGAAGCTTTTCAGCGTATTCAAAAAGCGCTTGCTGTGTTGGGTTTTTAATATACACCACAAATTCATCACCACCTAAGCGAGCAGGTAAACCGATACCTTGTGATGATTCATGGAGTATTTTTGAAATATGCTTCAGTGCCAGGTCACCGGCATCATGTCCATATTCATCATTTATAAATTTAAACTTATCGACGTCTATTAAGATGACTCCAATGCGTTCATTAGTTGCTTGGCGAAGTATTTTCTCCATTTTCATTTCAAAATAGCGGCGATTAGCTATTTTAGTTAAATGGTCCTTTGTACTAATTGTATATAGATATTTATTGGTTGCAGTTAACTTAGCCGTTGCCTTTTGAATATCTTTCTCAAGGCTGTAGTTCATTTTTTTAACTTTATCGCTTGAAGCTGATAGTTTTTGAATTAACGCAGATATTGCTGCATACATTTGGCGGATCTCTAAAGGTGCGCTATCAGGAGCTTTTCCTAATGACGTAAAGGTTTCAGAGCGAATTCTTGCTTCGCGTGCTTTAACGGCTAATTCGTTTATTGGGGCTGTTATTTTTTGTGTTAAAAAGTGGGCAATTATTAATGAAATTAATATTCCAAAGGCTAACCATTGAGACACCGTTTTAACGACTTTCTTTACTTGAAAGCCAAGTTCAGAAGTGGGTTGTGATACTAAAACGTTCCACATAGGGTGCTTAACCTTCCTAAAGCCAGCTACCATTTCAGTGTCTAGGTCAGGGGATTCAAAATAGATGATATCAGAGACTTCCTTTTCTTTTGAATCACCATCAATTTTTAATGCTGAAATGAGTGTAGAACCAGTTAAGCTATGTATCTCATCCTCCCAGTCTTCATTTGGGTGAGCAATTACTTGATATTTTTGATCCAAAATTGTGCAGTGACCTTTCTCACCGAATTTTATTTTAGAACACAAGTCTCTAAAAAATTTGAGGCTGTACTCTACCAGCAGTACACCTTTTCTATTCATATAAGAATCAATTACATTTTGCTTTAATAAAACAACGGGTTGATCACTGATGGTACTTTTAAACGCAGGGGAAATACTACTTTTTGTGTAATAACTACCATAAGAAGCCAAATTTTTTGCTTTAGAACCACCATCATAGCTCAATTTAACATCAGTCAGTTTTTTAAACTGAGGTGCAATAGCGACGTGTGATGTTGTTGAGTCCTTAGGGATAAAAGTAATTGCAACAATATGTTCATTTGGTTCTATATATTCATTAAGATATTTTTGAATCTCATTTGCATTTTCAGAATTGAACTGTGAAAGTTCTCTACTTAATGGTTTTAGTGACTGCTGCTGGGATGAAAAGAACAGGTTCACCGTGCTCTCAAGGTTTTTAGCCAAGAAGCGATGTTTTTCTAAAATATCTTGTTGAACGCTTACCCAAGAGCCTTGGGTGAAGCTGGTTGCCAAAAAGCCGAGCGGAACTAACATTACAAGCACCAAGCTACTCATGACTAATAACGAGATAGACTTGGTGAAGTAATTTCCGATAAAGCTAAAAGGCGCTTTTATTATTTTTATCATGCCCGTATTGTATCTAAGGCAGACTTAACAAAAGATGAATAGATTGAGACCTTTGCATGAGATCTCATTTTCCAATTTATTCTGATAATTGAGTTGGATGTTAAAAAAACATCAAATCAATCGCTAGTTCTTCTCTATTTTTACCTTAATACTTACATTTTTAAG
>JALSJU010000103.1 GCA_026989145.1 Thiotrichaceae bacterium | reverse complement strand
GTATCGATGCGGTGGTTCGTAAAGGTGAATTGGGTGAAGTGTATAATATTGGCGGTATCAATGAGTGGGCAAATATTGATATTTGTAAATTGATTTGTCGGTTGATGGATGAGCATAAACCAGAAAACTCACCCCATGAAAAGCTGATAACATTCGTCCAAGATCGAGCAGGGCATGACTGGCGCTACGCGATTGATGCCACCAAGATGAATGCCAATCTGGATTGGCAGCCTGATGAAACTTTTGAGACTGGAATTCGGAAGACTCTAGAGTGGTATTTAGGTCGTGAACAATGATGATGTGAGGCCATGAGTGGAGCCTGATAAAACCGAATTGATAAATTAGCTTGTTCATTGGGAGCTTGTATGGATATCGTAGAAGATAAAATAGATTGTTTGCGTATAACGAAGTCTCGCTTGGAGGGCTCAATTAAGGTTAGTGGTGCTAAAAATAGTGTCTTAAAGTTACAGACAGCTTCTATTTTAACCGATGAAGATGTACATATTTTAAACTATCCTAGTACGTTGCTTGATGCAAAAATACATGAAAAAATGTTATGTGCGATTGGTAAAGAGTGTACCGTTGAGGGCGGCACACTTTTAGTAAAAGAAAATAAAATGCTGACTACCTCATTAGAGTGGAGTGGGCGCTCAATTCGTAACGCACTATTGATTCTAGGGGCTTTAGTCACTAGGTTTGGTGAAGGTAAAGTGCCTCTTCCTGGGGGGTGTAAATTAGGGGAGAGAAAATATGACCTCCATATTATGCTCTTAGAGCGTTTAGGCGCTAAAGTTTGGGAGGATGACCAGTATTTATATGCAACATCTCGTTCAGAGAAATTAAAGGGTGCTGAAATACATTTGCCAATACGCTCTACTGGCGCTACTGAAAATGCGATTATAGCTGGCTCTCTAGCCGAAGGAACGACGATAATTTGGAACCCCCATATTAGGCCGGAAATTATAGACTTAATTTCAATGTTGTGTGAGATGGGAGCAAAAATTAGTGTTTTTGGACAGGAAAAAATTGAAATAACGGGTGTTGAGCGGCTGCATGGTACTACTTATTCAACAATTCCCGACAATATGGAAGCAATGACTTATCTAGTGGCTACTGCTGTTACTAAAGGAGAGGTCGAGATTGTTGACTTTCCAACACATCATTTAGAAGTTCCCCTTGCTTTTTTAAGGGAGTCAGGTGCGAAAATTTATCAATGTAAGAATTCTGTAATAATAAAAAACTGTACTCCTTATCCTCTTAGCATTAGTACTGGACCCTACCCAGGGATTAACTCGGATATGCAGCCAATTTTAGCCATGTATGGGTTGGCCGCAAAGGGGAGTTCTCAAATTGTTGATTTACGATTTGCGGGACGGTATGGCTATATGAGTGAGCTAAATAAAATGGGAGCTCAGTCAAGTGTTAGGAACAATACGCTTTACATAGAAGGAGGCTTCAGACTAACGGGTACGTCTGTTACTGCTGTTGATTTGAGGGCTGGGGCTGCATTAATGATCGCGGGTATGATAGCTGACGATGAAACTGTTATTTCTAATGCGTGGCAAATTGAGCGAGGTTATGATCAAATTATCAAGAAGCTCCAGTGTTTAGGCTGTAACTTATCAGTTGAGTCATGACATGAAAAATTGGATTGAAACCTTTGAAGGAATTCTTGTTCAGTACGATGTTGGTGATGTGTCAAGGGATGTTTCACTAAAAGAATTTACAACATGGAAAATAGGTGGTCCTGCAAAGTATCTTGTTGAGCCAAGAAATACAGAGCAACTTTCTCTACTTTATAAAATCATACAAGAAAATGACATCCCGTATTTTGTATTATCTGCAGGCTCTAATATTTTGGTAAATGATGAAGGTGTAAATGGTGTCGTTATATTAATTCGCCATTATTTTTCAAAAATAGAAGTTATTGGAGACGTTGTAAATGTGCAAGCAGGTGCATGGGTACCCCGTATAGCACTAACTGTCAGTCATGCATCCCTGTCTGGTATGGAGCATGCTGCCGGTATTCCTGGCAGTATAGGCGGGTTAATATATATGAATGGCGGCAGTTTGCGACGCTCTATAAGTGACTCGATAATATCAGTTGCTACGATCGATGTTACAGGGAGCTATCGATTGCTTACTAACAGTGAATGTGAGTTCTCATATCGAGGTAGTATATTTCAACGGTCTAACTTACTGATTCTAAGTGCTGACTTACAACTGGCACAAGGAAATCGATCATCAATTCGCAAGTCAATGTTAAAAATACTTAGGGATCGTAGGCATAAATTTCCATTGAAAATGCCGAATTGTGGCTCTGTATTCCTTAGTTCTACTAATAATTATTCTGCTCATGGTGCGCCAGGGAAAATAATTGAGGATTTGGGGCTCAAGGGGGTGATGGTAGGTGGAGCTCAGGTTTCACAAAAACATGCCAACTTTATTGTTAATGTTCAGTCAGCTACTGCTGAAAATGTCATTTCTTTGATAAAGATAATTAAAAAAAAGGCAAAATCAAAGCTTAATATCGATTTACCATGTGAAGTAAAATATTTAAATGAAGAGTGTCGAGTTTCACAGCTAGTTGAAGGGGATGATTAGTGGGACTTTTTGCTTTTTTACATAAAGATGTCCGTGGTGCTCGCTTAAGGGGGGCTTCTATACTAAAGGAGCTAATATTTAACCCTGGGTATAGAGTGGTCGTTTATTATCGCTTGTCGGAATATTTAATTTGTAGAAAAAAATTTCAAAAGATATGTAAGTTTTTTGGTTATTTGTTGCGAGTCAGAATTTCTAGGGTACCTGGGGTTGAAATTAATACGATTCACGAGATTGGAAGTGGTCTAAAATTATTTCACCCGCATGATATTGTGATTGGGTATGGCACTAAAATTGGAAGAAATGTGACTATATATAACGGGGTTTCTCTTGGAGGGAAAAAGGTTAGATCAAATGGGGGTGAGTATGTTAGTTATCCTATCGTTGAGAATAACGTTACGATATATCCAGGTGCAAAGGTTATAGGTGGATGTACTCTTGGTAAAGGTGCATCTATTGCTGCAAATTCGGTCGTTTTATCTGATATCCCCCCCAACTCATTGGCTGTAGGTATTCCCGCTAAAGTGATAAAAACCTTGAAATGAGGAGAGCTTTTCTTTCGGCATCGATTATGAATGTCCTCGCTATGGTTTTTATATTTATTGAGGGAGTGTTGCTTGCTCGATATCTTGGGCCTGAAGGGCGGGGTGCTATAAGTATGTATATGGCTGCCTTTTTACTTGTTTTTCCATTAGCCACTTTAGGTGTAAAGCAGTCAACAGCATATTCAATCGGTAAGGCAAACATAGAGTATTCATCTATGTGCATCACACAGTGGCGTTTTCTTCCTATTTCGGTGGTGCTTCTTACAACAATTTTACTGCTTCTGTATTGGTGGATGGGCTTGCTCACTGATACGTTATTAATCATTGTTATGCTGATTGCGTTCAATTTAAAAATAATGTTGGATTATATATCTGGCTTTGCTATAGGTACTAATAATGTTGTATATCAATATTCTTCCGAGTTGGTGCGTAGCAGTGTGTCGATTGTTTTTCTTATTGGTATAATAATTTTTAATAAGTTATCAATTTTTGTTTACTTTGCTATTCAATGTTTTTCACAGTTTATTGTAATGTTGTATGTATTGACATGGCTACCATCAGTTGCCAATTCTTTAAAAAGCAGAAGAGGTACTGGTAGCAGCTTTTCATATGTTGAGTTTTGCTCAAGGGGGATAAGATATTCACTGCCATTATTTATAATGGGGTTGAATTATAGCTCTGATATTTTGTTATTAGGTAAACTGGCGAGTGACCATGATGTGGGCATTTACGCAGCCGCAGTGGCACTTGCTAGTATGACTTGGTTTTTCCCCAACTTGTTAGCGTCAATGTTTTTTTCTAGGTCAATATCTACACACAGCAAGGGTGAAACTGAAGCTACGCACTATGTATTAAATAAACTAAAAATCATTATGGTGATTATGCTTCTGTTTGTGATTTCGCTTGTCATAATGAGCGAAACTATCGTTGTTAATTTGTATGGAGGGGATTTTTTTGAATCAATCAATGTAATTTATATCCTCATGCCAGGTATATATTTGATGATTTTGTTTAAAATATTAAATAGTGAATTATCAGGGAGGGGAATTACTGATCTAGCTATTAAGGTATTTAGCACCACCTTCATTATTAATCTTGCGTTAAACATTATTCTCATACCGGAATATACATATCTGGGTGCAGCAATTGCAACAAGTGTTTCCTACTCTTTAGGGGCGCTCTGCTTTACAGCCATTTACTATACTAAATATATAAAATTAAAATAGGAGGATTAATGTGAAGGCTTATAAATTAAGATGAAAGTAGCCTATTTTATTAGTGTTCATGATAAACCATATGGTGGCCACTATCATAGTTTGAAGACACATGTAGAGTCATTGCCAGATGGTATATCTGCTTCAATTTTTGTCATTGGATTTGTCAATTCCCCTATATTTGATGAGCTTGATGTTCAATTTATACACTTTAATGGTAGTAATGTTTTTTCTACACTTAAATCACTATGCAAGCTTGTTTCTGATGATAGTTATGATATTTATCATGCGTACGATGAGCACGCATATTTATTTGTACGCTTACTTTCTTTGATACATCCAGCCATTAAATTTATTACGAAATGCGGGGGGCCTAATCCTTCTCGCTATTTTAAATACGGGCCACGTCGGTATTTTCCTTGTTGTGCAAACCTTATTGTTTTTAGTCGTGAGAATTATCAGTTTTTCAAAAAAAAACATTATGCTGATGTATTAAAGTTAATATCTGCCAGAGTTTCTCCGTTCGATTTGAACCCTGATGTGGCATCAAAACTAGAGGGAGTGATAAGCTCTCACGAAATAATTTTTTTAAGAGTTACTCGGATTTGTCATTATTACAAAAAAACGATACTTGACTCAATTAAAATGGTGCTGCAGTTGCGAGAGGATGGGGTTAAATGTAAGTTGTTGGTCGTGGGGGAAATATACGATAAAGAGCTCTACCAAGAGTTAATAGAAGACTATTCCGAAGGGTTACAAATTATTACAGATAAAAACCTCACTCTAGATGCAAAGCAGTGCATTCAAATTGCTGATTTTGTGATTGGTACAGGTCGCTCTCTAATGGAAGCAATGTGTTTATCAAAACCTGTTTTGGCACCTGTGTCTAATGGCAATATACCTCACTTGATAAGTGAAAAAAACTTGGATGAATTTGTAACTTACAACTTTTCGGAGCGAACACTTACCTCTAATAGTGATGAAAATTCTTATCGAGAGTTGCTTGAAGTATGTTCTAGCTTAACCTCATATAAGAGAGTAAGCATAGAAACTAAAAAAATATTTGATAGGAATTTTGATGTTTCCATCGGTACAAAGCAAGTAGTTGAACTTTACATGGAGAATTTGGAGGGTAAATCAAGTGACTTTAGTTTTGACTTGATTGTTCATTTTATTCGGGTTTTAGTTCTTTTTTTGAAGAGAAAGCGTCGTATGGGAGATGTTGTTATTGGAGTGCGCAATGTGTGATGACCACTCAAAAGTTAGAGTTTTGCATGTGGTAAATCTTTTCCCTACAGAAAAACACCCTGCAAATGGGGTTTTTGTAAAGGAGCAGATAGAGAGCTTATCTGATGATGTGAAATGTGATATTTACTTTATCAATAAAAAAGAGCGAGGGTACAAGGAGTATATCAGAGGAATTTATAATATATGGCAGCTGAAATCAGAATATGATGTTATTCATGCACACCAACTTTTATCTGGACTGGCTTGTGTATTAGCTGGATGCAGATCTAAATTAATAGTATCAATATTATCAAGTGGAAATGATTTGATAGGCTGGTGGAAATGGTTCGGCGATTTAATATTCAAAATAGTTGCAAGATTCTCTCGACTCCTTATTTTTAAATGCAAAGTCCCTTCGGAATATAAAGATAAATCAGTATACATACCTAATGGTGTTGATGAAAATACTTTTAATATTAAAATTAGTCAGCTAGATGCCAAACGCGAACTTGGGTTAGATGAATCAGTAAAGTATGTATTATTCGTAAGTTCGAATAACCTACACAGGCCTGAAAAGCGATATGACTTTTTTTTGGAGGTTATTGAGGAGCTAAAGGTAAAAAAACCATCAATTAAAATTGATGGTTTGGCTATTTCCAACATTTCTAGGGAGAAAATCCCTTTATATTATTCGGCAGCGTCTGTTCATCTACTTACCTCAGAAGTTGAGGGTTCCCCTAACTCAGTGAAGGAGTCTCTTGCATCAGGTTGCCCAGTTGTGGCTAGAGATGTCGGTGATATACAGCTTTTAATTGGAAATGTGCCTGGGTGTGATTTATTTCACGATTATGATGTTAGCGCTGTAGCAGAGTCCATTATAAATTCAGTACGCCGTAGAAACAAAAAGAACATTAGGGCAGCCTTCATAAAAAAGAAAATAACTCGTTTACATATTCGAGATAGGTTGCTGAAGGTATATACGGAGTTTTGTAGATAATGTCGATAGCCATTCTGTATATACTTTCAAGTCTAATGTATATGCGTTTGCTGCTCCTTAATATAGACAGCGTTGTGGTGTCTCTCGGGATCCCTTTGTTGCTTCTTTATTCATTACTCCTTTATTTATACGGAAGCCCTGTTAAGGTATTTAAATCATTTAGTAGTAATAAATTTTTCTTAAATAATTTAAAAATTTCTTTTCTTTTTTTGATTTCCTCATCTATCGTTTTTTTACAAGGAGGTGATTATGTAACCTCCCTTATGATATTTTTCAAACAAATCCTCATATTATGTTGTTTTATAGTAGGTTATTTATCTGGTGAATGCAGTTATAAGTATTCATTTAAAGTCTTTGTCTGTTTTTTGGCTATATATATCGCTTCAGGGATTATGGGGTTATTTATGCTGGCTCCGTATGAGCTTGTAGACGAAATAATTAGACCTATCGGTTTTGCAGGTGCATCGGAAGTGATGGGGCACCTTTCTATGTTTGCATTTATTTTTTTCCTTGGAATGTGTTTTGTTTATAAAAATAAAAAAAGAACTTATTACCCGTTGATGTTGATGTCTTTAATATTGCTTCTAATGTCTAGCCATTTGAAAAATATTTTCATTGCCTTGCCCAGTGTTTTATTACTCTTTTGGTTGTTTGGTAAAATTAAGTTAATTAACATCGTTTATATTTTTGTCTTTTCAGTCATAGCGATTACATTAGGCATGAAATATGGGGGCAATCTTTCTTTTATCGTTCGTATAAATGAATTATTTAGTACAGGTATATCCTTGGGTATTGGTGAAGGTGATGTTGTGACTAACTCTGGTGTGTTTAGAATAATACACTGGAAGATGTTATTTAATGATTGGTACCAGAATTATTTTATTTTTGGAGTAGGTGCGGGAAACATATATTCATTGAAGGGGTTTGGTTACGATTTAGGGCATCGGCTAGCCGCCCACTCGGATGTAGTTACCTTTATCGTAGAGTTGGGTGTGCTTGTTTTCCCACTTTTTCTTTACTATATAATTTATAATTTTTGGATTTTGTATAAAATATCTAAATTTAATATGAAGTTTAAAGTGTTGTTAGCAGTATATTTTTCATTATTAGGAGCCTCTTTTGCGGGCGGGGTGTATTTCTCTGCAGCTCATTCTTATTTGTTTTGGTTTATTGTTGGTTTATTTTGTGCGAATTATAAAAAACGTCTTATAACATAGAGGTGGTTAAGTAGAGTCTTATGTGTGGTATAGCTGGTTATTATTCAAAAAGTTACTCTGATCATACATCCCAAATTAAGTTGATGTTGAAACCTATACATAGCAGAGGCCCTGATGATTCTGGTGTCTGGCTTGAAAATGGCTTAGTGCTTGGTCATCAACGGTTATCAATTCAAGATCTATCACCAGCTGGACACCAGCCGATGATTTCAAGGTGTGGTAGGTATGTCATTGTTTATAATGGTGAAATTTACAATTATTTAGAGATGAAGGAGTGTTTGGATCACCAAGGGATTAATTGGAGAGGGCATTCAGATACGGAGGTGTTATTAGAGTACATTAATCAATTCGGCATAGGTAAATTACTTGCAGACTCTAGAGGAATGTTTGCGTTCGCATTAT
This sequence comes from Thiotrichaceae bacterium, assembly GCA_026989145.1. Lineage (GTDB taxonomy): Bacteria > Pseudomonadota > Gammaproteobacteria > Thiotrichales > Thiotrichaceae > Cocleimonas. The sequence goes on along the minus strand of JALSJU010000103.1, from coordinate 2,042 downwards.
ATGATCGTTTAGATAAAAAACTGACTTTAGCTCGGGATCAAATGGGTATTAAGCCCTTATATTATGGTATGAGTGATTATAAGTTTTTTTTTTCTAGTGAAATAAAGTCTTTTAATTCTGGCTTTGATCATGGATATAGTAATGGTTTGGAGTTAAACCTCGATGCATTATCGTGTTATTTTAAATTCTCTTACATAACGGGAGAGAAGACGATATATCAGGGTATTTATAGGCTTGGTTCAGGTCAAATGCTTGAAGTTGACCTCGGCAAAGATGCTATTTCTTGGGAGGTGATAACCTATTGGAAAAATACAAATAATACTTTTCCAACTATAGCTACCAACAGTTTTAAAGATAATGTTGAATGTTTAGATGTAGCCTTGAATAAATCAGTATTAATGCAGATGCGCTCAGATGTTCCTTATGGAGCATTTCTTTCAGGAGGGGTGGACTCTAGCCTTATTGCCGCTCTTATGGTGAATAATACAAGCAATATTGTTAAAACTTTTGCACTCGGCTTTGGTGATGAAAGGTATGATGAGTTGGGGTATGCAAAAGAAATTTCTAAATACTTGGGTACACAGCACACTGAATATATTGTGACGTACGATGATGCAATTAATGTGATTCCTGAGTTGCCCAAAATGTATGACGAACCATTTGCTGACTCATCGCAAATTCCTACTTTTTTGGTCAGTAAACTTGCTCGAAATGAAGTGAAGGTATGCTTGAGTGGTGATGGTGCAGATGAATTGTTTGGTGGGTATGAAAAATATTTAAGTTATTATAAGTTGTTAATGATGATAGAACGTCAGCCTATCATTGCTCGAAGAATTTTATCAACCTTGCTTAGAAAAGCTCCTGATTGCTCTTATGTCATCAGGTTATTATCGAGATTTACTCGGTTCAATAATATTGATGATAAAGTTTCAAAGTTATCTATGATGCTAGTTGCAAACCCCTTTGAGGGGTATCTTATTTTAGATTCTTTTTGGCATGATACCGAACATCTAATCACGTCTAAAACGGGCAGGCTGAACGCATCAGAATTACTGGATAAAGATACTTTTGATTACGGGCTTCAACAGTTCATGATGCTACATGATCAGCGCCATTATTTACCTAATGACATCTTAGTCAAGTTGGACCGGGCAACAATGCATACAAGTCTTGAGGCAAGGGTGCCATTTTTAGATTACCATATAGTAGAGTTCGCAAATTCTCTTCCTCTTTCTCAAAAAATACATAATGGCAACTCGAAGCATATTTTAAAAACTGTACTTTCCAAATATGTCCCCCTTGAGCTTTTTGATAGACCAAAGATGGGGTTTAAGTTACCGATAGATGGCTGGTTAAGGTATGAGCTAAGGGATTGGGCTGAAGCATACCTAGATTGTCAGGTACTATCTTCACTCGGTTTCATAAATGTTGATATGGTACGACGTAAATGGGCTCTTCATTTATCTGGTGCTGGTGAATATGGTTACTGGCTTTGGAGTGTTTTGATGTTTGTTTCGTGGATGGACTCTCAAAAAAGGTAAGCTTTATTGTCTTCTCTTGGGAGCCCAAAGCAACACTTTGTTTGCAAAAAGATGCCGCCGAATTACTCGCATTTTATGATTTCCCTGCTCAACACTGGCAGAGCATTCGGACAAGCAATCCCATTGAATCAAGCTTTGGAACCATTCGCCATCGAACCAAGCGTTCAAAAGGCTGCTTATCTAGGGATGGTATGCTGCACATGATGTTCAAGCTTGGGGAGTGCGCACAGAAGCGCTGGCGTCGACTGAGGGGGTTTGATCACTTATCAAAAGTGATTATTGGAGTGAAATTTAAAGATGGAAATGAGGTTTCTAAAATTGACGAGGCCGCCGCTTGATTTCTTGGAGAAACACCAGATTTGACAATAACTCTATGAAAAATAAAAAATTAGCTATTATTGGCACAGTAGGCTTACCTGCCAATTATGGTGGTTTTGAAACATTGGTAGAGAATCTTGTTCGTTACCATAATGAAAAAAACTTACCTTGTGATTTAACCAT
>JALSJU010000102.1 GCA_026989145.1 Thiotrichaceae bacterium | reverse complement strand
GGCACAGATATTGTCACAATAATTATTTCAAGCGGTAAACCCATTCGCCAATAATCACCAAATTGATAACCACCCGGCCCCATCACTAAGGTATTTGATTGATGCCCGACGGGTGTCAAAAAAGCACAGGAAGCGCCGATGGCCACTGCCATTAAATAAGCATCAATATTAACCTGCATCGACTGAGCGGTCGCCACTGCAATTGGCGCCATAATCAATGCAGTTGCGGCGTTATTAACCACACTTGAAAGTAACATAGTAATGATTAAAACGAGTGTTAAAACCAATGCAGGAGAGTCAGTACCAAGCGTAATTATTAAAGTATTTGCCAGTAATAAAGTTGTTTGGGTAGTTTCTAAGGCATGCCCCACTGGAATCATTGCAGCTAATAATACAATCACAGCCCAATCTACTTGTTCGTAGATTTCACGGACGCGAATAATACCGCTAAGCACATACACCATAACAGCAAGAATAAACGCCACAGGTAAAGTAACAATATTAGTCATCGCAAGAACTATCGCAGCAATAAAAACCAATAAAGCAACAACTACCTTACGCCGCCTATCCAGCTCTATGGGGCGATAAGCCAGTGGCAGTAACCCAATTTGAGTAAACTGCTCATCAATAGTTTCTTCGTGCCCTTGCATGAGAAGAACATCGCCAATTTTAAATATCTGTTTGCGCAAACGCCTCACCACACTTTCGCCATCGCGTGCTAAGCCTACGAGAGCGACTGAACGACCGGATAAGCGCCTGAGATAACGGATATCTCTTCCCACTAAAGGAGAATCTTGAGTAATTACACCCTCCATTAGCATGGTCGTGTGATGATCCGGCTCTTCAAAAATATGTGTCGCACTGTTTAATAAGTCGATATTGTTATTATCAATAAAAGGGGCAAGCTCGGCAGGGTCTGCACGGATAATTAAAATATCATTCAGTTTAACCTTATAACGTAAGTTTACGTTTCTAGCACTACTTGATGGCGTCGCGATACCGAGAATCTCAATACGGTCAACGCCCTCAAATAATGGTAATTCCTGCAATTGCTTCCCAATGTAGTCACTACCTTTATTTACCTTAAGTTCAGTCAAGTAAGACTGTATTTCAAATAAATTAAGCGACGCATTCTTAGTCATTCGACCTATTGGAATCAAGCGCCAACCGATAAAAATGATAAATAATAGTCCTACAGCCGCAATAGGAATCCCCACAGAGGAAAAGTCAAACATAGAATATTTTTCACCTAAAATTTCAGCGCGATATGCCGCGATAATAATATTAGGAGGTGTCCCAATCAACGTGGTTAAGCCGCCCAAAATACTACCAAAGGCCAAAGGCATGAGTAATCGTGCTGGAGGAATATCGTATTCTTTAGCCGCAACCATCGTTATCGGCAACATTAAGGCCAAGGCACCAACATTATTCATAAAAGCAGAAAGAATGGTTACTACCATTGTTATGGTCGCTAATAATGACAAAGGACTAAAACGAATACGTTTCATTTGCTGGGTAATAACGCTCACCACGCCCGCATTTTGTAAGCCTTGTGAAAGAATTAACACCGCAGCTACGGTGACAACCGCAGGGTGCCCGAAACCAAGAAAAGCGTCCTTTTCAGGTACCACCCCTACCAGCACTGCAGCGATGAGACAAAACATCGCAACTAAATCATAGCGCCAACGCCCCCATGCAAACAATAATAATGCTATAAGTAAAATCACGCTGATAGAAACTTGTTCGGTGTTCATGGTATAAGTATAGTCGCTTACAAATGACTTAAGGAATCTCTGAATAACCTAGTTGAGTTCTGTGAGTTTACAAGGCATCAAGTCCTAGGCGTGTTTTTTGAGAATGGTCGCTCCCTTCACAAAAAATCACAACACCGGAATTGATGCCTTGTAAGCTCACCCTACGGGGCTTAGCCAAGTTTCCAATTTCTTCGTTATTGATTTGAACCATAGAATAACTATGCTTAAAATCAATGTCTCGAACTTGAAAAATTGGCGTTGCCAGAACTCAGCTAGATTGTTCAGAGCTTCCTTAATTTAAATATTTGACTGGCTTAGGTAGCAGATACATACAGTTCGGTCATAATTTCTTCAAAATCAGGATGTGTTGGGCCGAGTAAACCAAAGCGGATTAACAAGTCGATATTCACTAAATTACAGTTATCTTTAAATTCTTTAGTCGTATCAGTGATGTGTGCCATCTCTTCCAGAGGAATTAATAAAAATTCATCGACCTCACCATCAGTATTTTCTGGGATAAAGCCTTCAGGTAACCATAAATCATAGTTGAATAATGTATCCACCGACATACCTCGGTGGGTTTCACCTCGGTAATGTAGCGTGCTTACTAGCTCGGCAGTTTTTGCCACATCGGTTGGTATATTGGCTTCTTCAGCTGCTTCTTTAATCACATTTTCCATGCGCCCTATTCCAGCAGGTTGTCCGCCTGCCACCATTTGATCGAGCATACCCGGCCAGAAGGGTTTATCGCGAGTTCGGCGAGCGACCCAAATATGAATTCCATCCGCTTTTTTGACCAAACCATTAAGGTGGACCCCATAACCACGCACTCCAAAGAAGGTGACTGCAGCACGTTCAATTAAAAATCTTGGCGGTTCACCATATGCCTGAGTCACGCCATACAGCTCACCCACCCAAGAATCAATTACACCTTGTTGGTGCAATACTTCAAGTACCGGAGCGATAGCTTGAGTATGTTTTTCAGGCGTATTTAATGACTTTACGAATGTGAGCTTATGATGGTTAAAACTAAAAACACTATCAAACACTTCAAGGTGTTTAGCAAATTCTTTATTAGTCCAGCCGAGTTGCTCATCATCGACCCAAAAGGGTATATAAATATCTGGGGTAAAGGTGTTGCAGTTTCTGATATGCTGTAAATAACTCATTTACCTAGTATCTCACAATGTCCAGTTTCTACCAGAATAAATTGATTAGAATTGAAGTTGAAGAATCAGAAATCCCTTGGTTAAAAATATTTACACAGCATCCTTATAAAGAAATGAGTGAGGTGGAACCACAAACCAAACAACAAATTTGGGCATTATTGGATTTAATTGAAATTGAAATGCTGAATTATTTTAAGCCAGATAAAATCAATATCGCCTCATTCGCTAACTACCTGCCCCAAGTCCATTGGCATATAATGGCGCGCTACAAAAATGACAGCTATTTTCCTGAGCCAATGTGGGGAGAGAAACAACGAGAGGCTGAATTAGTGCTACCTCCGATGGATAGCTTTTTAAAACAGTTAACAATGAGAATAAATAAGGCATAAAGTACATGAGTAATAATAACATTCCCTTTCAAAATATTGATTGGTCTACAGTTCCAAAGGTTGAATATCAAGGCGAAAAAGGTGTTGCAACTTGGCAAACAACTGAATTTAATGGACTACGGTTACGCATCGTAGAATATTCCGCAGGCTATAAAGCAGATCATTGGTGCCAAAAGGGGCATATTGTTCATTGCTTATCAGGTGAAGTAACTAATGAGCTAGAGGGCGAAGAATCGTCACTACTCAAACAAGGCATGACTTATATTGTAACCGACGACCTCAGTTCACATCGTTCGGTGACCCAAAATGGCGTAAAATTGCTTATTATTGACGGTGACTTTTTGCAGAAAAAATAAGCATAAATAAGCCTAATCTGTTATCTTTGCGCTTTTAAATTACAGCAACAACGCATTGATAACCTTTATGAAAAAGTTTTTACCGCAAGTCATTTTTAGTCTTGGCATCTTTTTGATGCTCGCTTCTGCTTGGCTATTTTTTAATACAAAAAATAATACATTATCAGCCGATGAACTGCCGAACAAAACGACCCATGCTACTGTTGCAACAACCACCAGCCAAGACAATAAAGGTCAGCCGTTCGTTAAGCTATCTTCAGATTTAATAACTTTCCCTGCAAGTAACAATACCAAAGCTTCTTTAGGCATTAATACCAATGAAATTTACGAACAAGATGCTAGTGTACCCTTCATCGACCTATTTAAAGTCGCTCAACCGTTTCATGAAAATATCCGTTGCCGTGCTAAAGATAAGCCCTGTTTGACCTCTGCTTTGGTAGAATATGATAAACAAGGCTGGCCGAAAAAACTCAATGGTGGCAAAGCTGGGGTTTTTTTTATTCGTAATGTGAATCGTGACGCCTTCCCTAAAGGCCAGTTCAGTGTGCTTTATGATGGCGAAGGTAAAATTAACTATTTACACAATGCTAAATTAATCAACCGCTCGCCCAATGAGGATACCATTGAGTTAACTGCACGCTCTGATGGCTTCATGACCGCCGCTATTCAAATCGTTGAATCAAACCCCGAAAAACCCTTAAGAAATATTCGCATAGTGATGCCAGGCGGTATCTGTAATGATAATCCTTTCAAACAAGTGGCTGATGCAACTGCATGTAAAACAGGTAACTATTTATCGTTTAAAAAATATGCCGCACAAATCATCTTTAACCCTGACTATCTCAATTTTTTAAAAGATTTTAAGGTAATACGCCTAATGCCAATGTCTGGCGTTACCCGTAATCCCAAAGTTAAGTGGTCAGAGCGCCCTACTTTAGATAAGGCCACTTGGGGTGGAATTTACGGTACCCGTGGCGCGCCTTTAGAAATTCAGATAGAGCTTGCCAATCGTCTAAAAGCGAACCCCTGGCTAAATGTACCACATGCCTCTAATGATGATTACATCACGCAATTTGCTCGTGCCGTAAAAGCTAATCTATCGCCCGAGCTAACACCTTATATTGAATACACCAATGAAGCATGGAATTCTAATTTCGTTCACAACGAACACATGCAAAAAATGGGGATCGCAGAAGGCCTTGATAAAGATGCTCTGATCGCAGGTTACAAATACTACGCCAAGCGTTCGGTTGAGTTTTTTAAACTTTGGGAGGCGGTCTACGGCGGCCATGAAAAGTTTATCCGTGTGATTAGCGGCTGGGATACTCGCCCTGATATTTCAGGCATTATTCTGGCTTATAACGATACCTATAAACATACTGATGCACTCGCTATTGCGCCCTATGTAGGTGGTAATGTACGAGGGTTTCGTGAATCCAAAACTGTTGATGATATTTTTAAACTGCTTACTGAAAAAGCCTCCTACCGTTCACTACCAAAAGTAATTGAAGAAATCACTAAGACCGCAAACCTAAGTAAAGAATTTGGGGTTGAAATGATCTCCTATGAAGGTGGCCAAGGTTTGGTCGATTGGGCAACCAGAGACTATATGCAGCACCCTAACCCACTATTTTTTGCTGCCAACCGTGACCCTCGCATGAAGGCGCTCTACGACACGCTGTATAGCGAATGGAAAAATATGGATGCTGGTTTATTCACGGCGTTCGCTTCACCACGCAGCTGTAATGCCGATGGCTGCTGGGGCTTGAAAGAACACATCCGCAAGCCGTTAAACGAATCACCTAAGTTACAAGCCAGCTTAGAGTTTATGAAAGAAAATCCGATTTGGTGGGACTGGGCTAAGATAAAAAAACAACATAAACCTGATAGTGAAAAAGTCGCTAAATACTTACCCAAGCGTGACCCAAGTAAACCACGGATTGTAATCCGCCCTGCTAAAGAAAAACAATATGCACATCGCTTACAAAACCCTCAATCATTACATATTTTATTAGAGGGTAAAACTTGGGATAAAAAAGACATCTCGGGTAAGTGGCAAGTTAAATGGGATAATGACAATATTTACTTAATCGTCAAAGTCTATGATAAAGAATTCTCTGTAGACTCGGACGACCCCAAACAAGATGATTCTATCGAGTTTTTTATTGATGGTAAAAATGATAGCTCTGATAGTTTTGATAAAAACAATGATTACCACTTTATTTTTAGGCGCGTATCCGTCAATGCAAGTAATAAATTTGATGGAACAGAACGAACCAAATCAGATTTAATCGGCATCTCTGGCAAAGAAAACCCAGTAGGAAAAGCAATCGACTTACCTTACGAGATAAAAAGTAAATACGACGGCTATGAAATGCAAGCGACTATCAGCTGGAAGCAACTAGGGTTAACGCCTGCCGTTAAAAATAAATTACGCATGGATGTAATCGTTAATGACGATGACGACGGTGGGGATAGAGACGCACGTATCGGTTGGAATTCACATAAAACTGAACCCATGCCTGAAGACTTTGGCATGATATTAATGAGCGGGCGGTAATTGCTTCTTTTATTTAAACCACTGCGCTTCTGATTAATAATTTAAAAGACTAAAAGTGTCCACGAAAGACACAAAAGGTCAAAATTAAGCAGTGATAACTAAAGTTAGACTGCGGCCGTCTAATAAACTGTTAGGTGTCTGCAACGCAAAATCCTATTGTTTAAAAGTTATCCAGCTCAGAGTAAAAAGTTGTAAAACTACGACTCTAGTCGTATATGATTTTGTTTATTTCTATTATAATCTACTATTTAAAGGACATCCAAAACTCTATCAGTTATAAACAACCACTAATCGCCGTATCCCCCACAAATAAATCAAAATCCAGCATCATAAAGCGCATGACAATCTCCCGCGCGCAACAAATTGACTTATCAGTAACCCCCTATTATCACTGCGTTAACCGCTGTGTTCGCCGTGCCTTTCTTTGTGGCGTGGATGATCACACAGGTATAAGTTACGAACACCGTCGTGGTTGGATTAGCGATAGAATTAAAGCCTTATCAGAAACCTTTGCCATAGATGTGGCTGCCTATGCGGTTATGAGCAATCATTACCACATTGTTTTACGTGTTGATCAGAAGCAAGCTGAATTTTGGAACACCTTAGAGGTGATTGAGCGTTGGAATACATTTTTCAAGCTTCCTGTGTTAATTTCTCGCTTTATCAAAGGTGAATGCACCACGTCCGCTGAGTTAAAAGTCGTTAATGAAATTATTGAAAAATGGCGCACTCGATTACATGATATTAGCTGGTTTATGCGCCTTTTAAATGAATCCATCGCGCGCGAGTCAAATAAAGAAGATAATGTTACAGGGCGGTTCTGGGAAGGTCGCTTTAAAAGCCAAGCATTACTCGATGAGCAAGCGGTAATCGCTTGTATGGCGTATGTTGATCTAAATCCGATACGAGCAGGTATGGCAAAAACACCCGAGCAGTCGGATTTCACCTCTATTCAAGAGCGTATTCAAAAGGTGATGCAAAAACAATCCTGCGACTTACTGCCCTTTGTTGATTGCACCCATAACAAAGAAACAGCCATACCCTTTGAACTAAATGACTACATCGCTTTGGTTGATTGGTCAGGTAGGGCAATACTGCAAAATAAACGCGGTTCAATACCCGCCAACACACCACCTATACTTCACCGATTAGGTATTGATGAGAGAAGTTGGGTTCAACATATTCATTATTTTGAACGACAATTTCCTACAGCCGCTGGCAATATCGATAAACTCAGGCAACTCGCCGAGAAAACCTCAAGAAGCTGGATTAAAGGCATGAGGCAAGCGTTTAGTCCAATACCTTTCTAGTAAAACCCAACATCATTTATAAAAGCATTGGTAAGTGAGGTTTAATCACGTTTGCAATAATAAAAAAACTAGCCAAACCTACCTTATAGAAAGCAATCAAGCCGCTGTTAGAAATTTCTAACTGTTTAAATGAAATAGTACTTAAAGTAGGAGCTTTTATAACGCAGAGGCTATAGCTTGATAATTAGATGGCTGTCCTAATTATCCGACTAATATTTAAGTCGTAGTCTCCGAGATCTCTTGGTTTCTTTGCATCCCAATGATGCCCAAGAGCCTTATTTGGGTTTGTTAGTTAAAGCTAAATCAGTCATTACGAAACTCCCTTAAAATTACTTTAGTCCATCTCATAAACCAATCCTACCATTGAATTTATCTTGTTTATATACGACTAAAGTATTAGTTCGGCTAAATATGAGTCATTTACTGGTAAAAAATTATACAATTTTGGCTTTTTTGCCTCGCAGAGATCTAACGCAGAAATAGCGGATTTCAGGTTCAAGCTGAGTAGTTACATTATTCTAGGGATATTAATCACGTAATGTATTGTTATTCACCTCTTTAAAAAAAGTGATATCATGGTGTTATAAAGATAAAAACCAAGCCTAATTGCTAAAGATATAAGCAAACTACGACTAAAGTCGTATAGAAAAACACCTAAAAAAAGATTATGCTACTACCATGACACACAACCCAAACAGTAAAATCATTTCTTCTTTATTCAATTCTCAAGCGACGATGTCATCCTTAATGGCACAGTCGAATAATCTAGCAAAACTGACCGGTGAAGCCTGTTTAATTGGCGAAAAACTTCAAAACGCCCTGTTTGTTTGTAATAGCGAGATTATGGTTACTGCCTTTAGCCAAATTGTTAAAGGTATCAACCCCCATGTAAACACCGCACAAACTAGCTTGTGTGATTTTATCAAAAATACTAACACCAATAATAACAATGATATTATTGTGCTTATCCTAAGTGATAGTGCTGATATTAATAAAGTATCGGCTTTAGACCTTAGTCACGCCACTTCTGCAAAAGTCTTTGTGGTTGCGCCTCAGTCGTTTCAATTACCCAAACTTCATAAATTGGGTGCTAATGTCAGCCTAGCGTTAGAAAGCACTGCTGAGCAGATTCGTGATGCTTTTTTACGCGGACTTCAAGGTGAACAATTTGAGCTCGGCTTCCCACAAAGCTTTGATGAGAGCTTTAATGAAAAATACGCAGCCCTCACACAGCGCCAAAGGCAGGTACTTAAACTCATGATTCAAGGAAAGTCGAATAAAGAAATAGCCCGTGAGTTAGACAATGAGGTCAGCACCATTAAAGTCCATTGTACTGCTATTTTTAAATTTTTAGGTGTCACCTCACGCATACAAGTTGCGGCAGTAGTTTAGATTTTACGAAGAGTTTTATAAAAAATAGGAGATAATACTATGGCTAGCCCCAGTCCTATCAATAATCACGTTTCAGCAACTTCGTCTAAAAATAATAATAATCGTTTAGCACCTTCATCAAGTGGTGTCGAAACCTTTAATAAGTTGATGTCGAATAAGGTTGGAATAGCCGCTTATAAAACGGGCGGTGAAAAAGGTACCTTCGAAGGCAGAATTAAACGCTTAAATGTTGATAAACAATATACGGTTCATACAGGTAAAGCATTTATTAATAGTTTAGAAAAAGCCTCTATAGATAAGCCGATTACTAAACTAATCATTGGCTCACACGGTTCGGGTAGCGGTATTTATATGGACTCTAATGCGGGATTGTATGGTGATACTTTAGATAAGTATGGAAACAGCTTATTTTATAACTTCTCTTTCGAACTACCTAGTGAAAATGCACGTACTCTAAGTGATATAAAAACGAAAATTGAATCAGGTGATATTCGTTTTGCTGAAAATGCTGAGATTTATATCTTAGGTTGTAAAACTGCAAACCATACGATAGCCGGCATTGATGGCTTAGCTGAAGAGTTTTCTGAGATTGCACCTAATACCTTTGTGGTGGGATCAACCAATAGAAGTAACCCCGATCCAATGAAAAGTAACCCGAAGCTGGATTCTAATAATTATTACTCCAGAGGTAGTGGTGGGGAGTGGCATGTATATCATAAAGGCAAGAAAACACAGATTATAAAAAATCCGTTAAACCCAAACAAGGTAACTATTAATAAAAAATGAAGTTGAAACACGTTATTGTTATATTGCTAGTACTATTTGGTGTGCTTTTTGGGTTGAAGACGGTTTATGACAAAAACAGAACGTTAGATATTAACCGATTCACACAATTTGCTATTAACTTTGAAGTGCCTGATGAAAGCCTAGGCGAAGATGAGCAGTGTAAGTATTTGCCCTCTGTTCATACTGATGTAAAGTCTGTTTTATTGCATCATAAGAAGAACACTTTATTTAAAAGGAATATTTCACTGCTTCTTTTAAAATATTATAACTGCGATATTAAGCACTTTGGCGTTGGCGAAGAGATTCGTAAAAATTTATTTTTTTATCATCCTATTGTGGATGCTTACTACGCCACGTTAAAAGAGTCGGGTAAAACCAGTTTTGAGTTTGTAGCAACAACGGATGTTTTTGAGATTATTAATAAAGAACCAGCCTTGATTAAAGACAATTATATATTGAGTACCCTCCAAGAGACCTGCAATATTTTTGAAAAAAGAGCTATTTGTAGTGATTTACCGTTTGATAAAAAGTTATGTGAATCATACTGCCTTTAATCTATAACTAATGGCATAGGCCATAAGTCGTATATAAGTTGTTGGGTGGATTTGTTAAGTTAGTAGTCAACCTAATGTAGTCAGGATGTAATCTTTTATAATTGAGAATATAACGATGGCACAACCCATTCAAACAAATAAATCTACCGTGG
>JALSJU010000101.1 GCA_026989145.1 Thiotrichaceae bacterium | reverse complement strand
CTAAAATTAAAGGCGCAGAGTCCACCTCAACGGGCATGATTGTGTTAGATAAAAAACAACGGGTAGATGAGCTTGCGCGGATGATGGGGGGGCTAGAAATAACCCAATCGACGCTTAATTTGGCTGAAGAAATGTTGGTGAATTGAGCAGATTTAAAAACAAAAGCTTGAACCATAAAGGGCATAAAGTACATGAAGGTAAAAACCTTCTGGGCTCTGAGAACTTAACTTCGTAGTCAACTATCCATTACCTAAAAGATTTAATTTGACCACGAAGGCACGAAGAATCACGAAGGAGGATAAGTTTTTTTCCTTCGTGAACTTCGTGTCCTTCGTGGTAAATTATTTTAACTTTTCTTTTCTTCATGCACTTCATGCACTTCATAGTTTAAGCTTTTGAGACAACGACTCGTTATATTCCAGTCTTTTTTTAAAAATACTACTCAATTATTAAAATACATCACCGCGCACTCCGAATAAGCGTGCGTATTCTTTAGTAGCATAACGGTCTGTCATGCCTGCCACATAATCTGCAATGACGCGGGCTTGGCCTATTTCGCCTGCCTCTAATAAGGCATCTCGACAAAGATGCTGATGTTCTGGTGGCAATAGTCGGGTATCTTCCATAAAAACGGTAAACAAGGCTTCTATGACTTGATGTGCTTTACGGGTCATGCGGTACACTTTATGATGAAAATACAAATTTTCACGTAGGAATTTTTTTAATTGTTGGTTTTTAGTGCGCATTTCTTCGCTAAATTTAATTAGCTGCTCTGAGTGATTTCTAATATCTTCTATACTCTGTGGATCAGCTGTTTGTATCGTAGCACGACTGGTTTCAACCAAGTCTACTACTTGTTCGCCAATCATTCGTCGTATGGTTTCATGCACGCAACGATTACCGGTTAAATCAGGATATTTCCACATGACTTTATCGTATTGTGCACTAAATAATTCAACATTTCTCATTTGCTCAATAGTAATCAACCCCGAGCGTAGTCCATCATCAATATCATGGTTGTTATAGGCGATTTGATCGGCAATATTGGTTAGTTGAGCTTCGAGCGAGGCTTGCTTTTTATTTAAAAAGCGTTCCCCTACTTCTCCTAATTCTTTAGCGTGTTTTAAAGAACAATGCTTAAGAATCCCTTCGCGTGTTTCAAAACACAAGTTTAAGCCTGCAAAATCAGCATAGAGTGTTTCTAGTTCATCAACGATGCGCAAAGATTGTAAGTTATGCTCAAAGCCACCGTATTGTTTCATGCAGGCATTAAGTGCATCTTGCCCCGCATGACCAAAGGGCGTATGACCAATATCATGTGCTAAGGCAATAGCTTCGGTTAAGTCTTCATCTAAGCGTAACGTACGAGAAATTGATCGTGCTATTTGTGCAACTTCTAATGAATGGGTTAACCGTGTGCGGTATAGATCTCCTTCATGATTGACGAATACTTGGGTTTTATATTCAAGCCGACGAAAGCCTGTCGAATGAATAATCCGGTCCCGATCACGTTGGAATTCTGAGCGATAGGTTGGTGAGGTTTCTTTAAAGCGCCGCCCTCTGCTGGTTGTTGGCATTGCTGCATACGGTGCTTTTTGTTTATTCATATTTTACTGACTAGGTTTGTTGACGAAGATCAGGCACGTGCTAACACCTGTTGTAACGCTGTTTTATCAAAGTCGCTACTAATAATACTTTCACCTAATGATTTCATTAACACTAAATGTAACACGCCGTCTTGGACTTTTTTATCAATCGACATTAGATTTGAAAATTGTTCTGCGTTGATATCTGTAGGTGGCTCAACGGGTAAGTTGGCTTTTTTTAACAGCGCACGAATACTTGCTACTTCACTTTCGCTGACCCAGCCGTGCTTTTGCGAAAGCTCTGCCGCCATTACCATGCCCGCTGAAATTGCTTCTCCGTGTAGCCAGTTTCCATAACCCATGCCGGTTTCTATCGCATGCCCAAAGGTATGGCCTAAGTTTAATAAAGCACGCTGCCCTGCTTCTTTTTCATCGGCGGCAACTATATCGGCTTTGTGTTTGCATGACCGGTGAATGGCGTAGGCTAAAGCTTCTGGATTACGTTTGAGTAGCTGGCTCATATTTTCATCCAACCAGTCAATAAATTCGAGATCATTAATATAGCCGTATTTGATGATTTCAGCGATACCTGCACTGAGCTGCCGATCATCCAATGTGTTCAGTGTTTCAGTATCTATAATCACGCATTGCGGTTGATGAAACGCACCAATCATATTTTTACCCAAGGGATGATTGACACCTGTTTTACCACCCACCGATGAGTCAACCATGGCTAACAAGGTGGTAGGGATTTGAATGAAATTTATGCCACGTTGATAACTGGCTGCGGCAAAACCTGACACATCTCCCACCACGCCACCGCCGAGCGCCAACAAGGTGGTTTTGCGATCACAGCGTGCTTCTAACATCTGGGTGTAGATTAAATCTAATGTTTCAGGGGTTTTGTACTGTTCGCCATCAGGGAGAATAATGTCGGTATTTTTAAAAGGGCTAATAAGCGAGTGGATTTTTTCTAAATACAGTGGCGCGACGGTTCTGTTTGAGACGGTTACAGTACTGACGCCCTTAATATGCTTCTGGATATTTTTTTGGATAAAACCACTGTCCTCTAGGATACCAGCGCCAATATAAATAGGATAACTACGTGTGCCTAGGTCAACCTCTAATACGTTCATTAAACTGACCCTTGCTGTGTGGATGCCGTTAAAGATTCTTCTAGCCGCCTTATTACCACCCCTGCTTTTTGTTTACCCGTTTTTATGATGGTGTCTGCTAATTCAAGATAATAGGGTTCTCGATCGCTGAGTAGTTTTTTTAGCGTATCCAAGGGGCTGTTGGTTTGCATTAAAGGACGAGTTTTATCATAGCGTATACGTGAGTAAAGTAATTCTGCACTAGTTTTCAGGTATACAACATGCCCATATTTACGCATGTTTTTACGACTTCGTTCACGTAAAATACTCCCACCACCTGTGGCGATTACGACGTTATTCATTTGACACAGTTCTTCAATCACTTGCTCTTCCCTATCTCTAAAACCTTTCTCACCTTCGATCTCAAATATGGTGGAAATATCGACACCCGTTCGTTCTTCAATCACACGATCTGAATCATAAAAGTCTTTATTTAGGCGTTTGGCGATGTTTCTACCTATGGTTGACTTTCCTGCCCCCATAAGACCGACAAGTATTATATTTTGGTTTTTAATCATACTGTCTTTTATGCCAGTTGCTTCAGCAGGAATCAAGTTAAACTAACTTTTAAGGCAATTTTTTAAAGCAATAAAAAAAGGCTGGGGTACCCAGCCTTTTTGTTAAACATATAAACGATATTTATTTCAATATTTTTGGTGTTACAAAAATAAGTAGCTCACGTTTATTGTCACGATTGAAGGTTCTCTGAAAGAGCTTACCAATGATCGGTACATCACCTAGCACGGGTACTTTATCAATTTTCTTCGAGTTAATTTCTTCATGAACACCACCCAATACAACAGTCTGTCCATTTTCAACTAATACCTGTGTATTCACTTCACGAGTATTAATACTTGGCACACCATCATAAATCGCACCAACTGTATCTTGGCTGACTTTAAGGTCCATAATAACATGCTCATCTGGTGTGATTTGCGGCGTTACTTCAAGAGCCAGTACGGCCTTCTTAAACTGTACTTTGGTACCTGATGAACTCACTGTCTTATAAGGTATTTCAACACCTTGCTCGATCATCGCTTTCTTTTTATCAGCCGTTACCACACGCGGTGTTGATACGATCTCACCTTTGTTTTCCGCCTGAAGTGCTGATAGCTCAAGGTCAATCAAGTAATCTTTACTTAGGATAGAGAAAGCCATTTTGGCCGCGCCTGGTATCGGCATATTAACATTTAAGCGATCATTCAATGAAGGTAGACCAACATTTCCAGAGCCACCTAATAAGTCATTACTCATTGATGAGGTTGAAGCAAGGCTTCCTGAAGTTGATAGGTTTTTACCAAATTGAGTTACACCAAATCGTGTACCTAAATCTTTACTAAACTCATCCGATGCAATAACGATACGTGATTCAACCGATACCTGTCTAACAGAAACATCTAAGGTCTTTACCATCGCACGGATTTCACTTACGCGATCCGCAGTATCTTGTACTAACAAGGTATTAGTACGTTTATCGACCGATACGCTGCCTCGCTTAGATAATAATGAGCCTTCATCTTTGCCTGCTGATGATTTTACAAGACCCGCTAGCTCTTCAACTTTCGCATAGTTAACAGAAATATATTCTGTAACTAATGGCTCTAAAGCTTGTTTGCGTTTAAGCGCTTGCATTTCACGTTGCTCTTTAGCTTCTAGCTCAGTTGCAGGTGCAATCCAAATTACGTTGCCGTTACTACGCATCGCTAATCCTTTGGTTTCAAGCACGATATCTAAAGCTTGATCCCAAGGCACATCTTTTAAACGCAGTGTGATATTGCCTTTCACGGTATCACTTACAACAATATTTTTATCAGTAAAGTCAGCAAGTAGCTGTAATACAGAGCGAACTTCAATATCTTGGAAGTTTAAAGAAAGCTTCTTACCGGTGTAATGCTTCTTTTTTAGCTCAAAAGGATTCTTGGCAACCTTCGCATTAACTTTTTTGAAGTTAACTACATAGTTATTACCTTGTTTAAGTGCATTGTAATTAAATGCTGCATTAGCCAACACTCTAATTTTCACATCACGACCGCTTTGAGTCACATCCAAATAAGATGCTGGTGTTGCAAAGTCTGTTACGTCGATACGTTTATTCCCACTACGTGCGCGTACATTTTTAACCGTGATTTCAACGACGTTACCCACTTTACGTGACTCAACGACTGTGGAAGGATGTGGTAGTTTTATGACCGCACGTCCGCCACCTGCCTGCGTTCTTTGGAAGTCAATAGCACCCAATACTCTTGCACCACCGTGTTGCGCACGCTGTTGAGGCGCTCTATATGCGACATTTTGTTGTCTTGGGTTAAAGCGTGATGTCTGAGCCGGTGGACGAGCAACATAGTTACTAGCTACTGCCCGACGGCTGACCGCTTTTTGTCTAGCGGCGTTTGCATTTCTTTGTGCCAGGGCGTTTCGTTGCGCTTGAGCTTGTCTTTGTGCTTGAATACGTTTCTGTTGCGCAGCTTGTGCCGCTAAACGTGGTTGTTGACGGTTACCTTGATTATCATCAAAAGTTAATACCACATCATTGCCTTGCAATCGTGTTGAGTATTTGGTTAATTTGTTAAGTGACACCATAACGCGAAGTTTATTGGCACCTTTAGCAAATTTAACATCTTTTAATGAGCGGGAGTTAAAACGCTTACTACGCTTAAGTATGGATGAGTCTGCTCCTGGGAAATCAAGCACGATACTTTTTCCACCTCTCATCGCAAAGCTCTTCGGCATTCCCACCTTACTATCAAAGTGTAAACGCAATGTTGTTTTACCAGCTTGTACTGCAGAGTCAATACTTTGTAAACGTGCTTCAGCATAAGTAGTACCTGTTGCAAGCAGTAACGCTGGCAAGCTCAAACCGAGTAGTGTACGTGTAATAATTTTCATGTTTTTAACCCACTTCTTTTTATTTTTAATATATTAGTTATTGTAATTTGATGGTTCGTTAATCTTGATTTAGTGCGATGGATGTTTCTTTCTTTTCATAACCACCCAACCCATTTGACACTGTTTCTTTTAGCTCTAATTTCACATCTGAAATTGAAACAATTTTTCCGTAGTTTTGTCCAAGGTAATTACCGGCTTTTACACTCTGAACGGCGCCATCAGGAATTTTAATTAGAGCCCATAAAGTATTATCTTTATGAACAGTACCTACCATTCTTAAACTATCTAAAGGGTAACCTTCTAAAAACTCCGGAACTCGTGTGGTATCAATACGAATACCGTTATCACTCACTTCACGTTGTCCAGGTTCTGGTGCCATCATTGCCGCGTTAAACGGATCTTTATCATGCGCTGGATAAGCGTAGCGTAAGTAGGGTTTAACCTCTGGAATAGGCGCTATCGGTGCAGCTGGTTTTGCCCTTTCTTCTGCAAAAAACTGGTCTAAATCACTGATACTGTCATTACAACCTGAGAGCAACAATAATGAACTACACAAACCAATTGCTAAAGGTGCTTTTTTAAATGTTTTTACAAAACCCAATGATTTATTTTTATTATGATTGAATAACATTTTAGCTACCCTCTTCTTCATCTAAATATCTAAATGTCTTGATAGTTGCATCTAACACGAGCTTTTGATTTCCTTTTCTTTTCTTTTTATCAGCCTTATCAACAATACTCGTTAAATGAATATCATTAATCGTTACAATTCGTGGTAATGCGGATAAATCACTAACAAAACCAGCCAACTCATTATATGTCCCTTTTGCTTTAAGTTTTATCGGCTTTTCAGCAAAAAACTCTTTATGAATTTCAGGCTTAGGTTCGAATAAATCAATTTCCAGACCGTTACTTAAACCTTTCTCTGATATATCAAGAATTAATCCTGGTATTTCAGTATCACTCGGTAGCTGATCTTTCAACGCACTAAACGATGTTTCCATCTCTTCTAGTTGTGTTTTAAACGCAGGTAATTTATTGGCGCGCTTTTGCTTGATAACATAAGCTGCACGCTTTTCTTTTTCCTGAGCTTCGACCTTTTTGAGAGCAGCCAACTGATCTACGATCACCAGCTTGTATCCCATAAATAGTACCAGGCCAAATACAGCTGCTACCGCTCCAGCTTTAATCGGCATTGATACATTAGCTGGATCTTCGATTAAGCTATTTAATTCTTGTAGATCAATTGCCATTGTCTTGCTCCTTATCTTCACCTGACTTTAATAGCTGTGTCACATTCAAACTAAAGTAACGTAGATTGCTATAACCAGCCTTATTTTTATTTTTAGTATCAATAGAAATTGTATTCAAATCAGATGAGCTCAACCAAGGTGATGAATTTAAACGATTCATATAACTTGATACGCGTGCACTTGACTCTGCTTTTCCTTCCAGCTTGATTTTATCATTTGTTTGCTGCAGTTTGGTTAAATACAAACCTTTGGGTAATGCATTAACCATTTCATCAAATAAATGTACGATTCCAGGTCGTGTTGACTGTAAACGTTCAATAACCGCAATGCGATCTAATAATGCTTTACGGTTTGCATCCAACGTTTTAATTTCAGCTAACACTTTATCAAGTCGCTTAATCTCTTTATCAATATAGGCATTACGCTCATTTTGATAAGATATTTGCCCCTCCATATAAGTGTAACCACCAGCTACAACAGCAGCACCTACCGCTAATGCACCCACAACAGACATAACAAATTGTTGCTGACTCTTTTTACGAGCCGCTTCACGCCATGGTAGTAAATTAATGCCTGACATTATTCAAACCCTCTTAAAGCTAAACCTGCAGGAACTAACATCGCGGGGATATCACTGGTAAAACGTGCAGGATTTACTTTTGAATGTAAAACGACATTAGCAAATGGATTCGCCAAAGCTGTTGGTATACCAATCACTTCTTGAATTTGCTCATCGATTCCTGGAAGACTTGCGCAACCACCTGATAATAAGACTTTATCCACTTTATCGTTTTGTGTTGATGCGTAATAGAACTGTAAAAAACGTTGTACCTGTCTTACCATATTCTCTCTAAAAGGATCTAAGACCTCAGGAATATAACCTTCAGGAAGATTACCTGTCTTTTTAGCAAGACCCGCTTCAGAATAAGTCAGACCATAACGTTGCGTAATCTCTTGAGTAAGTTGTTTACCACCAAAAACTTGCTCTCGAGAGAATACCACTTTACCGTTTTCAAACACGTTAATACCTGTCATTGATGCACCAAAGTCAACCGTAGCCAATACTTCATGCTTATCAAGGTCATCAATCATGGTTTTAAAAAGTAATTCAACCGCGTGAGACTCTAAGTCGATAATTTCAACATCAAGCCCCGCCATCTCAGCAGCCGCAAGTCGTACCTCAACATTCTCAGTGCGCGTACCCGCAATCAACACATCAACCATTTCTGATGATGTTGCTGAGGGGCCTAACACCTCAAAATCAAAGTTAACTTCATCCATTGGATAAGGAATATATTGTTCTGCTTCAAGTGATACTTGAGCTTCCATTTCAGATGCTGGTATTGAAGCAGGTAATGAGATTATTTTATTAATCGCTTGAGATGATGGAATCCCCAAAGCACAACGACGGCTCTTAGTGCGGCTCTTTTTAACCACTTGCTTAATCGCTTCGCCTACTTGCTCAGCCTCATTGATATCACGTTCACTAGTTACACCTTCGGCAAGCGAAGTTACTGCATAGCTATCAACACGGTAGTTATTGCCTTTGCTACGAGATAGTTCGATCAACTTAACCGCTGATGAACTTATATCAATGCCAAGCAAATTGCCTTTTTTACTGGATAAAGAAAACACAGATTCTAGTCCTATTTATTGTTATTATTTTATGATACACATTAGATTTGTGCGTCACCTTTTATTTCTTTAAGTAATACTAGCGAGCTTATCAGGGAGTGTCTACCTTCTTTCTCTTAAATGGCCCTTACTTTAGACAGGCGGTAGTATTTCTTTAAAATTGAACGGTTCTGCTTCGGTTTTGTCTGATCGTTCCGTATAATGGGACATTTTTGTACGACTCGGCTGACGAGTAAAAATAACAGAAGTTTCACTACTTTTTGTTGGAAACTTGCTAGCAACCCGTTACTAACAGCATTTTTCGCCTCTATCAGGAAAATTCAGCCGACCTTAGTGAGCTTACCGTTTGCAATTTAAATGGATAACTCAATTATTAGAGTTTTAGCCGTTTCTTTTTCCAGCGACTCGTGCAATGCTCTCATAATAAAGATTCATCATATAAATGCATATTTATTTAAGGAGAACCTGATTAAGTCGATTAGAATTTAGCGCAGAAAAATCTGTCGCTATTTTTCATGAAGTGAGACGTAATAGTTATTCTATTGCGCCGATCTATTGCGCCGATCTTCGTGGAAAATATCGGCGGATTTGGCAAGCTAAAAATAATTGGACTTAATCAGGGTTTCCTTAATGGTGTTATCTCAAAATAAAAACACTCATTATTTAATCGCTGGGCTTTACTACGTAAACTATGAAACTATTTAAATTTATCAACCGATACCTTATTGCACCTATAGTCATGCTCTCAATAATAGGGGTCATTGCCATCGTTGGCATGTACTTCTACTATCTACCACAACTACCTTCTGTTAATGAATTAAAAAATACACAATTACAATTACCACTCAGGGTTTATAGTGCTGATGATCAACTGATTGCTGAATTCGGACAACACAGGCGTCGCCCAGTAAATATTGAAGAGACGCCTGATAATTTAAAAAATGCATTTGTCGCCATTGAAGATGCGAGGTTTTATCAGCATAAAGGGGTTGATTATCGTGGTATTGCCCGTGCCGCTGTTGCTGTACTTAAAAAAGGTAGGATCACCCAAGGTGCAAGCACCATTACAATGCAAGTGGCGCGTAATTTTTACCTAACAAATGAAAGAAGTATTACCCGTAAATTAAAGGAAGCACTGTTAGCGCTAAAGATTGAAGAGGAGTTATCTAAAGAAGAGATTCTTGAACTTTATCTCAATAAAATATTTCTAGGCAAACGCTCATATGGTGTAGGCTCAGCAGCTGAAATATATTACGGCAAAAAAGTAGCAGAGCTTAGCCTTGCACAAAGTGCCATGATAGCAGGTTTACCCAAAGCCCCCTCTGCCTACAACCCCATACGTAACCCTAAACGAGCAAAAACACGCCGCGATTACATTCTAAAAAGAATGTTTGAGCTCAGTTACATAACTAACGAGCAATACCAAGCTGCTGTCAGCGAAGAATTAAGTGCTGCAGTTCATAGCGTTGAAACACAAACCTATGCCCCTTACATGGCGGAGATGGTGCGTACGGATGCCATTAAACGCTTTGGTGAGGCTAATATCTACAAGCTTGGTCTCAATATATATACCACTCTAAATAGTAAAGCCCAACAAAATGTAATTTCTTTACTCAGAAAGCACCTTTTAAAATATACGAAACGCCATGGTTATCGAGGCAGCGAAGATACAATTCAATTAAGTGACTTCCCTTCTCTAAAAGATCAACAAAAAAAGCTGAAAAGCTATCATGTATACGCTGACTTGTACCCCGCGCTAGTTATAGAATCTGAAAAAAAACAAGCCTCTTTAATCGTTTACAAAGAAAACCAGCCGATTACACTATCACTAAAAAGCCTTAAATGGGCTAAACCTTATATCAACGAAAACAAACGTGGAAAAAGACCTAAAAAAGTCACTGATGTACTAAAAGTAGGAGATATTGTACGCGTACAAAGAGACAAAGAAGGAAACTGGCAACTCGCTCAACTACCAAAGGTATCAGGAGCACTGGTTTCAATGAATCCAGATAATGGAGCTATTGAAGCCATTGCCGGCGGTTTTGATTATAATTTAAGTAAGTTTAACCGTGCTACCCAAGCACAAAGACAGCCGGGCTCTAGCTTTAAACCCTTTATTTATGCAGCTGCTCTCGCAAAGGGCTATTCACCTGCAACCACCGTTTTAGATGAGCCAATTGAAATTAAAAACAATAAAAATAATTGGAACCCCAAAAACTACGGCCATAATTACAGTGGCTCAATGCGCTTAAGAACAGCGCTTGCTAAATCCAAAAATTTAGTATCCATTCGTTTGCTACAAGAAATCGGCTTAGGCTATGCCATAAACTATGCAAAAAAGTTTGGCTTTAAAGAAAAAACCCTACCTAATAATTTAACTCTAACCCTAGGAACAGGTTCAGCTACACCGTTAGAAATGGCGACAGCCTATTCCAGCTTTGCAAACGGCGGATTTAAAGTTGACAGCTACTTCATCCGCAAGATTGTTAATCGAAATGGTGAGGAAGTCTATAACGCTGACCCAGTTGCAGTGTGTGCCAGTAACTGCAAACCAAACAGCGAACTATTAAAGAACAGTATGAAAAACCCTGCTAAACGTATTATGAAGCCCTACGTGAATTATCAGATTAATAGTATGTTACGCAGTGTTGCGCAAGTCGGAACCGCAGCCCGCGCAAGTGCCATCCTAGGTCGTCAAGACTTAGCGGGGAAAACAGGAACCACAGATGATCAAAAAGATGCGTGGTTCTGTGGTTTTACCCCCAACAATGTAACAACAGTATGGATTGGATTTGATCGTATCAAACCACTCGGGCGTAGAGAAACTGCAGCAGGAGCTGCTTTACCATTGTGGATTGATTTTATGAAAACCGCACTAAAAGATACCCAACCACTACCACTTTTTGCACCCAGCGGTTTAATCAATGTAGAGCTTGACGCAGAAACAGGCATACCACCAAACCAATACACAGAAGAAACGATCACAGAAGCACTAACAGCAGAGCAAATCCCTACTGAAGAAGAGATTCGTTCTTATATGAAAGAACACCTTGATGAAATACTGGAAAAGCGCCTCATGAGATCACTGGTAAATGCTGACGAAGCAACCAAAGAACGTGTACTAGAGCAGTTTCGTCTTGAAAGATCTTCTTTAAACGAAATCGATGAAGCTAGTAGAATAAGGCAATTGGAACGAATTCGCCGTGAAACACTACAACGTCAACAAAATGAAGAACGCCGAGCAATTGCTCGCCAAAGAGAACAGCAACGTTTGCAACAACTTCAAGGAGGAGCTAATTGACACATTTATCGATAACTTACTTCTATACGAAGAAACCGTGCTCAAATATTTTTAGCCACACAGACACAAATGAGAGACCTTTCACGACTCGTGGAACGAGTGAAAATAACGAGACTGTAACAAAAAACCTACCACTTCTTGTTGAAAAAATTGCTAGCAACCCATTATAGCTTCATCCCCACCTCAATTAGTGGTGTTTTTATCCGATTTTAGCGATCTTACTGTTTTGTTATTTCAAATGAATAATTTGATAATTAGGGCTTCAGCCGTTTCTATCGTCTCCAAGGTTGCACAAAGGTCTCACTAAATAATTAGTAGCAGTTATTAATTCCGCTTGCCAAACTCATGCACGGCATCGACAAGCACACTGACGTTATCAGGGTTCACATGTTGATGAATACCATGCCCTAAATTGAACACATGACCATCACCCTCACCAAAACCTTGCATGACTTTTCTTGCCTCTTCACGAACCACCTCTGGTGAACCGTATAATACTGAAGGGTCCATATTTCCTTGTAAGGCTACTTTATTTCCTACCCGTTTACGAGCATCTGCAATATCTTGTGTCCAATCCAAGCCCAACGCATCGCAACCCGTTTCAGCCATAATCTCTAACCATTGACCACCACCTTTGGTAAACAAAGTCACTGGAACTCGTCGCCCACCCGCTTCACGAGTCAGACCAGATACAATCTTTTGCATGTAAGCTAAAGAGAAGAGCTTGTAATTTTCGGGTGATAATACCCCACCCCATGTATCAAAAATCATCACAGCTTGAGCGCCTGCTGCAATTTGTGCATTTAAATATTTTATTACATTATTAGCTAGCTTATCCAACAATAAGTGCATCGCTTCAGGTGATTCAAACAGCAGACCTTTTACTTTGCCAAAATCTTTAGTCGTTCCACCTTCAACCATATAGGTTGCTAAGGTCCACGGACTACCAGAAAACCCAATTAAGGGCACACTACCGCCTAACTCTCGATGAATCGTGCGAACTGCATCCATAACATAACGTAGTTCTTGCTCAGGATCAGGGTCAGGCAAATTTCGAATACTAGCTAAATCACGTACAGGATTTTTAAACTTAGGCCCCTCACCTTCAGAGAAGTAAAGCCCCATCCCCATCGCATCAGGAATTGTTAAAATATCTGAAAACAGTATCGCTGCATCTAAGTCATATCGCTTAAGCGGCTGTAATGTTACTTCACAGGCTAAATCAGGATTTTCACACAAGTCCATAAAACTACCTGCTTTCGCACGTGTCGCTTTATATTCTGGCAAGTATCGACCTGCTTGACGCATAATCCAAATAGGGGTGGTATCGACGGGTTGTCTTAATAATGCACGTAAAAAACGATCGTTTTTTAATTCAATCATGAGAAAAACCTAACTTGAAGGTATATAATTGGAGGTATGTATCTAGAGGAAAAATAAAAACGCTAAGGTAAGAATTTTGGATTAATGAGAAGTTCAATAAACGCTTTTTAAAATCAACTACCTATGGCTGACTTAATAAGGCCACTAATTTTTCCCATATCAGCTCGTCCTTGCGCTTTAGGTTTTATATAAGCCATCACGCTACCCATGTCTTTCATACTGCTTGCGCCAGTGGCTTTAAGCGCTTCTTGAATTAACGCTTGTACTTCTGTATCACTCATAGCTTCTGGTAGATAGTCTTGTAGAAAACCTAACTCCAGTTCTTCTTGAGCAACCAAGTCATCACGCCCTGCATCACTAAATTGTGATATCGATTCACGACGCTGCTTACACATTTTATCAACGATGGCGAGTACAGCAGTATCATCCAAGGATTCGCGTGTATCAACTTCTTGCTGCTTAATCGCTGCGAGAATATTGCGAATCGTCATCAATCGATCTTTCTCTTTGGCACGCATTGCAGACTTCATATCGCCTGTAATACGTTGTTGTAGAGAAGATAGCATAATTATTAATTTATTTAAGTGTATTAAACTAGCTTAGTACATTCTAACGCGACGATTAATTTCACGCTTTAGATTTTTAATATTACGCTTAACCGCAGCTGCTTTTTCTCTTTTGCGTACTGAAGTAGGCTTTTCGTAATATTCACGACTTCTCACTTCGGCTACAACGCCTGCTTTTTCGCAGGTACGCTTAAAACGACGTAGTGCAATTTCAAACGGCTCGTTATCTCTTAATTTTACGCTTGGCATGGTTTAATAACTCTTTTGATATATTATTTAATAAACTAAACGACACATTATACGCCCTCATGAACATAAAATAAAAGTCAAATATAGAAATATTTTGACTTTTTACGCACCATTTAAACTAAAATCATGTTCAATTTTAAATTACGAATTAAAACTACTGCGCTGAACTCATGCCTACGGTAGAATAAATAGCGAACCTAGTCATTAGCAATACTTAAATATTATGAAAAAAACACCACTCTTCATTATTTCTCTTAGCCTTTTTCTAAGCAGTTGCTCTATTTATAAAATGGAGGTTCAACAAGGGAATATTCTTTCGGGTGAAACTATAACGCAATTAAAAACAGGTATGAGTAAATCACAAGTAGTTGCTCTACTTGGCACACCACTCTTGCAAGATAATTTTAGGAGCAACCGCTGGGACTATCTTTATTTCACTAAAAAAGGAAGAACAGCGTCTTTCAAAAAAAATATTACACTCATTTTCAAAA
This sequence comes from Thiotrichaceae bacterium, assembly GCA_026989145.1. Taxonomy (GTDB): domain Bacteria; phylum Pseudomonadota; class Gammaproteobacteria; order Thiotrichales; family Thiotrichaceae; genus Cocleimonas. Next base: position 32,141 of record JALSJU010000101.1, on the reverse strand, counting down.
ACGAGCAGTTAACAAGCATCAAAAATTAAATCCTGAATCACTTTTAGTTCTGCTAATGATTAACGATTATGATTCCAACCATGCTTGCAAGTAGTAGATGAACTGGCCTTCCGATGATTTTGAAGGACCTATAACAATCGCAGCATATTTTTTATCACTAGCTTTAGCCGATTCAATCGCATCTTCTTTTGACTCCTTCAGTTCTACACAGCTTGCTGGAAAGCGCTTATTACGACGCTTTTTAACTGAAAGACCTTTATTTGGCAAATAAACCAGCGCAAACTGTTGTTGGGATACGCTTGTTTGCGGATCCATTGGCACCATTCCTCTCATTTTTTCGCCTTATTTTCTTGAGCTTCAGCACCGCCTTTTTTTAATTTTTTCCCTTCTGCCGCTTTACGTTTTCGGACTTCCTTTGGATCTGCAATTAAAGGGCGATAAATTTCAACCCTATCTTTTTCGCGAACGATTTGAGTCATTTTGGTAGCTTTACCGAATAAACCGACAGAGAGAGATTCTATATCCAGCTCAGGGTATTCCTGCAATATTGCAGATTGTAAGATGGCATCTCTAACAGTAGCACCTTCGTCGACATTTACACTCAGTAAAGTTTGCTCATTAGACAATGCATAAACAACCTCAACAACAAGAGTTTTATCAGCCATATTTAACACGCGCCTCTTTAACGAATGAATCGACCATCGCATTAGCAATTTGATTAAAAACAGGCCCAACGACGAGACCTAGCATTTTACTGGAAAATTCATAATCTAACTCTAAGGAAATTTTACATGCATCTTCTTTTAGCGCATCAAACGTCCAAAAACCCTGTAACTCTTTAAAAGGCCCATCCACCAAAGTTAGTTCTATTTGTTTATTTTCTTTAAGAAAGTTCTTTGTTGTAAAAGTTTTATTTAGACCGCCCTTTTCTATCGTTACCGAACCTTCAACCCAATCATCTCCACGATCTATCTCTTGCGAATAACCACACCAAGGTAAAAACTCATGATAAGCATCAACATTATCCACTAGTTGATACATTTGTTCCGCACTAAAGGGTACTAAAGCGCTCCGAGAGATATGAGGCATTCTTTTAAAAATCCAAGTTTCTGAAATATGAGAGGCATTCTAGCAGTGTGTTGCGTTATAATCCTCTTTTTAATATTAACCCCATTTACAACAAAATCACATGGCAAAGAAAAACAAAAAAAAGAAAGGTCACGGCGGAAAAAATATTGCAACTAACAAAGTTGCTCGCCATGATTATTTTATTGAAGATACCTTTGAAGCAGGTCTCGCCCTTGAAGGCTGGGAAGTAAAAAGCCTACGGGATGGTCGTGCGCAACTAAAAGAAGCCTATGTTTTTATCAAAAATCGGGAAGTCTGGATGTCGGGTGCACAAATCACACCTCTACTTTCAGCTTCAACTCATATTAACCCGATGGCAACACGGATTCGAAAATTATTATTACATGATTATGAAATCGTTAAGTTAGCAGCTGCGGTAGACCGTAAAGGTTACACAATTTTACCTCTATCTTTATATTGGAAACACAACAAGGTCAAACTTGAAATTGGCGTGGGTAAAGGTAAAAAATCCCACGATAAACGTGCAGTATCAAAAGAAAGGGACTGGAATCGTGATAAGCAACGTATATTAAAAGGTCGATAGCTCTTTAACCCCCTTTTTTTCACCCCAATTAACACCCAGAAAAGTCAATACAATCAAATTCCTGCATCACACTCGTATTTCAAGTGTGAACAGGGTTTTAATGCCAAAGTGGCTTAACACCACTCTTTTCTAAATTATCTAGATATTGTTGATGCGCTTGCAACTCATCACCTGAAGCTTTAACCACCATAGTTGGCGTTCGTTGACTTGATAGCTTCTCAAATGCATAGTTAATAACACCCGAGTCACCCGCGCTCTCCTCTCCAAACGATAACCCCTTTTGCCCCCCCGTCATCGCAAGGTACACATCTGCAAGTATTTCTGAGTCTAACAGTGCGCCGTGTAAGGTACGGTGTTCATTTTTTATATCATAACGTTTACATAATGCATCCAAAGTATTTCTTTGGCCTGGATGCATTTGCCTTGCCAGCACGAGGCTATCGTTAATTTCACACAGTGTTTCAATTTTTTGAACGCTATTCACAAGTTTTAATTCATTATTCAAGAAACCTACATCAAATGGAGCGTTATGAATAATTAATTCTGCCCCTTGAATATAGCTAAGGAATGCCTCAGAAATATCTGAAAAATATGGCTTATCTGATAAAAACTCGGTGGTTATACCATGAACCGCTAACGCTCCCTCCTCACTTTCACGATCTACCTTTATATATTGATGGTAATTGTTACCCGTCAATTTACGATCAATCATTTCAACACAACCTATTTCGATAATTCGATTGCCTTCACGTATTTCTAAACCCGTGGTTTCAGTATCTAAAAAGATTTGTCGAAGTTCTTCTGCCATTACTTTGTATTCCCTGCTTTTTCATCCATCGCGCGATTAGCTAACTCATCCGCACGTTCATTACCTGCATGCCCACTATGGCCTTTTACCCAATGCCATTCAATCTCATGCTTTTGAGTAGCATCATCAAGTCGTTGCCACAAGTCTTTATTTTTTACTGGCTTTTTAGCCGCAGTTTTCCATCCCCGAGCCTTCCATCCCTGCATCCATTCGAGTATGCCTTGCCGAACATATTGAGAGTCGGTGGTTAAGGATACTGCGCAAGGTCGTTTAAGAAGCTCTAAAGCTTGAATAGCTGCCATTAACTCCATACGATTATTGGTAGTTTCTGGTTCGTAGCCATACAATTCTTTACTAGAATCCCCATATTCTAAAACCGCTCCCCAACCACCTGGACCAGGGTTACCCCGACAACCACCATCGGTGTAAACCGTTACTTTATTTTCATTCGCAGACATAATTAATACACTACACGTTAATAATTTGAAAAGTTTTCACGACGGATTTTTTGTGCTGTATTATTCAACACAACCTTGCCGCCACTTAACACTGCAGGTGCACGCCAGACTTTTTTATAGGGTGTCATAGCTACCACCTGTTTTTTGGCATGAATCATATATAACTTACCCAGTAATGGCCCTGCAATTTCACTCCAATCTTCTAATTTAGAAAGACTCTCGAATACTTTTTTATTTTTTACATTTGGGCGCAACCCCATATACTGAACCTCTAAAACCTCAAACCCTAATAACGAAAACCAATCCCTTATCCTCGAAGCACTCCGCAACTTAACTGAGTCTTTCTGTCGCGAAACCTTTGATCGCAATTGCTTCGCCAAACTACTTATAGCAAATGGATTAAAACCTATTAAGATACAATGCCCTTCTGGGACTAAGACTCTATCAATTTCTCGGAGCACTTGATGCGGGTCTTTAGACAATTCCAATACATGAGTACCTAGGACTAAATCAATATTATCCGTTGCTAAAGGCAGTTGTTCATTACTAGAAATGATTGATGAAAAAGTCTCTAATTGATCTCCTTCAATTCTTTGTTTAGGCTCAATAGAAGATAGGTTATTCCTTTCTTTATCAATTAGCGTAAAACTTGTGGCTATCCTAGTTTGCTGCAACAAGCTATGCTGTCCACTTAACACCCCCGTCTCAATCGCATAATAACCAAATATTTCCGACAATACCTCGGCACACTGCTCATCTAATTTACTTAAAGTGGCCTGCCCTGATTGCGTTTGATACCACGCTGACAGAGACTCAATTATATTTTTTTTCGGTTTCATAAACCATTATCTCCTTGCGATTAGAGCCATATCGTACTATATTTAGCCACCGCTCGACAAACATACTAAAAACTTTATATTTTTCATGGGTTTTTATGACTAACATGAAATAAAACAAAGCTTCCAAATGGCTTCTATCGAGCGGATTATAAAGGAATTAAAAGGGAATCATGACTGATAAAATACCGCCAAAGGTAACACTTTCGTTTGTTACCACACTCGTTTTTTGCGCCAGCTTTTTCAATACTCCTGTGCTTGCTCAGCCAGCCAATGATGACTTACGTGATGCTGCTGCTAAACTCGGCCTCACTACAACCCAACCCGTTTATCGCGCACCACAAGCCAGAACAACTAAGCTCGCGAGTATTCTAAAGCAAGCTCCAACCACACAACTACAAAGAATCAGACAAACTAGACATTCTGATCCCTATGCCCTTAGACGCTTACAAATACTAAAAGAAAATGCCGCTCGCCGAAAAGCCCACCTTAATAGATTAGCTGTACAACAACAAAATCAACGTAGGCAACGTCAACTTGCTCAAGCTAGACATGTTAATAACGCCCGTCCAAGTTACCATACTCCACAAGCAAGGCGACCATACCGCCCGCAACAGACACATAACAATGTATGGGGTCGCATTTACCAAGGCTTTAGAATTAGGGATTATAACTACCAACCATTGGTACAACGTTTTACACGAGAGTTTTCAAGAAACCCAGCAAGAATCCAACAATTAGCTAATCGCTCATCTGACTTTTTATACATGGTTGTGAATGAGATCAACCGCCGTAATATGCCAACAGAACTTGCATTACTTCCCTTCGTAGAAAGTGCTTACCGTAACGCAGCATATTCTCATGCAGGAGCCGCAGGAATGTGGCAGTTTATTCCTGCGACAGGTCGCCGTTTTGGCCTACACCGTACACGCAGTTATGATGCTCGCTTGGACCCTCTTAAAGCAACTAAAGCTGCCCTCTCCTACTTACAAACATTAAACCGTCAATTCAGAGGGGATTGGTTACTTTCACTCGCCGCTTATAATTGTGGCGAATACCGTGTGGCACGTGAAATTGCCAATAACAGACGTCGTGGTATGCGTACTGATTATTGGAGCTTGAACCTCCCTCGGGAAACCAAACAATATGTACCACGTCTGCTAGCTTTCAAACAAATATTCCGCAACCCAAGAGCTTATGGTGTTCAGTTACGCGGCATCCCAAATCAAGTCGCATTAACCAGTATTCGCGTTAACAAAGCAGTCAATTTAAGAAAGGCAGCCGCGACTGCAGGCCTACCTTCAGATACCTTAACGATACTCAACTCTGCATTTTTACACGGTATCACTACACCACGCACATCGAATGAAATACTTTTACCACGACGTTATGCAGGGCGTTTAACACAAATTATTCACCGTTTGCCTGCGGCCCGTGATGTACACAACAAATACGCTTACCAACCCAGAAAGAAAAGACGCTATAAAAAGCGCTACTCTAAGAAGAGACGTTACCGCTATGTAAAAGTGCGACTCGGTGACAACCTTTACCAAATTGCGAAAAGACATGGTATCTCGGTTAAACGTTTAAAACGTTTAAACAAGTTGCGTAGTAATAAAATCTGGCCTGGGAAACGACTCAAAGTTGCTTTAAGAAAAAGCAAACGATACTCTTAGCATCCTATCTTCAAGCCACCTTTTCAGGTGGCTTTTTTATTGCCATAATTTAGCAGGCTAATCAATAAGGCTTTCCTTAAGGAAAGCCTGATCAAGTCCCAATAAATTCTGGCAACGCCAAAGGGCAAGGCTCTAGGGCAGCATCTCCGTTGTTGTATTTCTCATGAAGGCAATAAGCATTCATTTCAAAATACGCCTAGGATATACTGCCCTATAGACTTACAGAATTTTATAGGACTTAATCAGGCTTTCCTTAATGAAACCACCTTCAAACGACAAAGATGCATTACGAAAAATACTTCGCCAGCAACGTAGCAAGCTTTCAAGCACACTGCAAAAGGAAAAGTCTAAAAGCATTGTATTAAATATTGAACAATCATCTGCATACACATCAGCTTACCATATTGCCTTGTACTACCCTGTTCAAGGTGAAGTTGATCTTCTTCCACTCACCCAACTAAACACCCCTTCTAGCGCTAACAAGCAATTCTCACTACCTATTCTTCAAGCAGAAGATGAGCCTTTATTATTTGCGCGCACGACAAACCAAAGTAAATTTGAGGCGAATCGCTTTTCAATCCCTGAGCCTATTTACAATGAAAATGATCTGCTGGCAGGAAATACGTTAGATTTAGTGTTAATGCCCTTATTAGGCTTTGATAAAAAGGGCAACCGTTTAGGCATGGGCGGGGGCTTTTATGACCGAACTTTTGCATTTCTAAATAAAAATGCCGGCGGCCCATTATTAATGGGTATTGCCTATGACTTTCAGGAAGTCGCTTCTTTGCATGCTGAAAGTTGGGATATCCCGTTAGACTTTATTGCGACAGAGAGCCGACTAATTTCCGCAAGGAAAGATCAAACCCCATAAATATGGCGATGCTAAATTACAACCTGAGACCTTTGCACAAGTTGCCGGTGAAAGAAAAATCGAATGAAATTCCATTGATTGAAGCGGGAAATGAAAGCTGATAGCGGGTTATTAGCAAGCTTTCCAACGAAAATCAGCAGAATGTCAGCCATTTTTACTCGTCATCCATGTCGTGAAAGATCCAATCTATAATCCAATACTCTTCTGCGGTTGTGAAGGTTGTGATTGAGGTGACCGGGGCGATGGGAAAATCGGCTTGTTAAGTTCATTCCTCAGTTCTTTAGTACCTTGATCTAACGCTTTACCCAGTTCATCCATTGATTCAGATAGCACCTTATCCAGTTCACTAACCCCTTCTTGCATCAAACCATTCAGCTGCTCAAATACATTGTTAACCGTTTCTTTAACTACGGTACTAAGGGTTTGTTTCACATCAACCCTCCAGCCTTGCTCTATTTTTACTAGCACGGTTGTCCCTGGTACTTTAATGCCTGACTTCCCTTGACGACTCGTATATAACGTCGTGCTAATTTGAGCACTATTTTCACCTAGCATTTCTTCACCTAGCTCAAAACGTTCTGGGTGTAATTTATCGACTTTCAAGTACTTTAGATAATCAACCGAATCCCATGTCGATAACTGTTTTGCAGTTTCCATATCGCGTTTTTGAATAGCCTCCCAAAACTTCTGGCTTACCTGTTTAGGAGACTGTTTATCGGTACAAGCTGATAAAAAAAATATTGTGCTCAATAACACAAATACGTGTAATTTAAACGGTTTTTTGATCATGATACTTTTCCTGTTAAGAAGCCTTTGTTATCCGACAATCCCATCAATGTTGTTGATTTTATTCGGCTCTCTAGTAAGACCGTATTCTCAACATAAGTTTCAACCCGACAAAAGTTTGGCGTATAACCCTCGTATCTCACACCCTGCTTATTTACAAGATCAGAAGCTTTTGGGCTCTCCCATAATACCTCTACAGTTTGGTTTAATTGTTGCTGTAACATGGCTTGCTTTAACTTATCGGCCAAATCATGAAGCTCTAAGCTTCTGGATTTCTTAATCTCACTCCCTACGGGGTTAGCGAGACGAGAAGCTTTAGTACCTTCTCGGGGCGAATAAGAAAAAATATGAATATGACCAAAACCTATTGCCTCAATCGCTTCCATTGTTTGTTGCCATTCAGCATCCGTCTCCCCCGGAAAACCGACAATGATATCGGTAGTCACATTAAAATTAGGAATAACATCTCTTGCTTGGTTAATTAGACTGCTAAAGTCAGCGATTTTACAACGCCGTGACATGCGCCTTAAAACTGAGTCAGCACCGCTTTGCAAAGGCAAGTGCATATGCGGCATTAAGCGTGAGTTTTCGAATAAGCCAAAAAACACCTCAGGCAGATCCCACGGTTCTACAGATGCAAAGCGTATACGCGGCATATCCGTTTCTACCAATAATGCGTTAACGAGCTGATACAAAGAAGATTCAATATCACTGCCATAACCACCGACATGAACACCCGTTAAAACGACCTCTTGAATGCCCTGTTGATAAAGAAGGTTTACCTCATCCACAATATCAGTTAATAGACGACTACGCTCCTCGCCTCTTGCTACTGTTACAATACAAAAAGTACAGCGATAGCGACAACCGTCTTGGATTTTTATAAAAGCGCGCTGCTTACCACGTAAAAATAACGATGACTCTTCAGGCTCCATAGCTACTAATGGCATGGTATTAGCAGAAAATTCCTGCATGACTCTTGACGGTAGTTTTTCTTTATCTTGATTGTTTACAACTAAATCTACCCCTAGTCTATTTGCTACATCACTTTCCTCTAAAGTCGCGTAACAGCCACTAACAACCAATTTTGATTGCGGGTTTTCTCGGTGCAAGCGATTCATTAATTTGCGTGATTTTTTAGTCGCCTCTGTCGTCACCGCACAAGTGTTTAACACCACGATATCCGCTTCACGCGCATCCTTGACAATATGATGCCCATTCATAATGAAATCCCGTGACCATTGCTCTAGCTCCGCCTCATTCAGGCGACAACCCAATGCTTTTAAATGAATGTTCATAATTACTCACCTACAAAAACCGCTCGTCGAAAACAAAAAAGCCATGTTAGTCATAACATGGCTTAGCAACAATACTATATCAAGAGAAACTCATTTAACTTAAGGGGATCCTCTGAATAATATTACTCTATATTCTCAAGAAAAAACTCTACCTTAGCCTTGTCTCGTAAAGACTTTAGCAAAGCATTTTGCTCTGCAGAGGCATACGCACTTGTTAAAACAGTCTGCATAATATCACCCTCTGTTTTTTCAGCCACACCTTCTTTAACCTCATTCAAACCCACTAAAACATAATCACCCGATGGCAATATCACATTTGAAAACAGTGGTTTATTAGTACTCGGTTTACCCATACTAAAGAGCTTATCAATAAGTTCTGCTGGTACTTTTCTATCAGTACGCTTTACTGCCTCTAGTTTTTCAAGACTTTCTGTTGATCCGATGGTATCTATGATTGAGCTCCATTGAGCAGAATCTTTCAGTTTTTTAAGTGCCAATTCACCTTTTTCTATTAATAACTTACGGGTTTTATCAACCCTTAAAATAGCTTTAATATCTTCAGCAACATCTGCCAAAGACTTTTGCTGTGGCAACTGATGATCTTGCACACGTATTACTGCCACCGTTTGACTATCAATCTCTATTAACTCAGAATTCTTCCCTTTATTTAATACATCTTCAGTGAATGCTGTTCCCAATATTTTGGGTGACATAAAAATATTATCAGGGCTTGGCTTTAACACTGCACTCTTTTCTATCCAACCGGATTGTTGAACTTTAGTTTCAAGTGAATCTGCTGCCATGTCTAAATTAGAGTCATTTTCAAAGGCTAGGGTTTCTAGTTTTTCAGAGTTATTAGCAAAGGTTTTTTCTGCTTGCTCTGTACGATATTCCTTCTCGATATCCACTTTGACTGCATCAAATGTTTTTTGCTTTGAAGGTATAATATCCAGTAACTTAATAATTTCAAAACCGGCGTCAGTTAATGTTGGCTCAGAAATTTTACCTTTTTCTAATGAGAATGCAGCCGTTTCAAATGCTTTTCCCATATCACCACGAACAATCAAACCTAGCTCACCTGATTTCTTCGCAGCAATTTTATCTTCAGAAATCGTTGTTGCTGCCTTTTCGAATGTAATTTTGTCTGCAATTATGTCATCAAAAAGTGTTAAGGCTTTCTCTTTTGCCTGTGTTTCCGCATCAGGCCCTTCGCCTATTTTAATTAAAACATGTGCTAACTTACGTTGCTCAGGCTCCACGTAACGATCAAGATTATCATCGTAAATTGCTTGTAAAGTATCATCCATTAATTCTACTTTATCTTCTAAATCAGCTTGGTTCAACGTAACAGCTTGTAGTTTCACTTTCTCTTTCGTCATGAACTTCGCAAGATTTGTATCGTAATACTGTTTAATGTCAGCATCATTTATCGTTACTTTAGATTCATAGTCAGACATTTTTAAGGTGAATGTTTCCCCACTACGCATTTGATTTTGTAATTTTTGAAAACGCTCTAATTCGGCTGCCGGTAAAAAGGCGGAATCACTGATAGTACGAGTCATTTGTTGATTCGTTAACATGGTTCTTATACCCGCTTCATAATCGGCTTTAGAACGTCGCGATGACGCGAGTAATAACTCATAAGTTACAGGATCAAATTTTCCGTCTTTTTGGAACTCTGGATTTGATGAAATCCAGTCATAGACTTCTTGGTTACTTGCTCTAAAACCATTTTCTTTGGCTTGCTGACTTAAAATAACATCATTAACTGCCGCTTCTAAAACTTTTTGTTTAATTGCAGGATCATTCTGACCACGTTGGCGCAATGAAACAACGGTGCTTTGAATCCGGTCAGCCAGAATTTCTTCGCCGTTTACTGTCGCTGCAACGAGTGCACCACTCCCTCCTAGGTATGAGCCAATTCCAAATAGCGCAAATGAAAATACAATCAATCCAATAATTACATAAGCCAGCCAACTGCTCGCTCTATCGTTAATACTCTGAAGCATAATATCTCTTTTTTATAGTCTGGTAAAAAACGTTACATTGTGCAGAGCACATTGCAAAGATCTCTAAAAATATTCAGCAAAGCCCTTCGAAAGCTGAATCTCAAGTGGTTTATTTTACATTAATTAATTCACAGATTCCAAGAAACTCAGGTTTAATGAGACTTGACCTGAAGAACCTATCGTTTTTTAATATTTATATCAACAAATGCACCTATCTCTGATAAAAATCGTAGGTTTCTAGTACTTATACCAATATCAGGAACTGCCTCGTCTTTATCAGATGAAATGATGAGTTTGACTACGATTTTAGGCACCAAGTTATAACGCTCTGCTGCAATGATAATTTTATCTTTAGCAGGTTCAATTTCCTTAATCAACATACGTGTCATGTAATAAATATCAATTTCATCATCGAGTACCTTTTCAGATGCATACTCCCATGAACTCACTGCAGGTAGATCATCTCCCACTCGGGTACCACCGTTCATGACACCTGTAGGTTCTATTTCTAGAATCTGCGACACTTCATCTGTATCAAAACTGTAGCCACCCATCACGAAGGCCACTGTTGCTTCATTTATTGCCAAAATTTCATCCTCTTACGTGTGGTAGGCACAACACAAGGTCATGCTTATATATTATCTAAAACCGCTTGCGCCTTATCTCGGTAGCGTTCTGCAATTTCTGAGTATTTTGTGTTCGTGGCTTCAGTTAAAAACTCGACAATCTCATTTAGGTTATTTAGCGCTTGTCGCCCCATTTCGGCATCGCTATTTATTTCTGCCAATATTGTACGCACACAGCCTAAATTACCTGTTGTAATAACCCAAGCCACAGCGTGTTTTGACTGTGTCAATTTATGACAGGCATTGCCATATGACACAACAGCATCATCTAAGATTTTTGGATCCCGTTGTAATTCTCCCAATACTTGTAACGATACTGCAGCATTATTTTGAGAAAGCGCCCACTGCAAAGGAACCACATTTGCAGAGCGCTGCGTTAGAGCGTTATTGTACGCGGTAATTGACCGTTCTAAGGTTCTTGATCCTTCTGAATGCTCGCCTAAATCTTGAAAAACCATGGCGATATTATGCATCATTAGCGCCCATTCCAAGGGAGCTTCTTGACGCTTCAGTAGCGGCAATATTTTTTTATAAGCTTCCATTGATTTATTAAGAAGCGAGACCGTTTCTCCTGTGTTACGTTGACCTAAAGCATGAAGTGCAGCGGCATAGGTAAGTTGTAGAGAAATCCACTCATCACGCGCCTCTTTTGGATTAACTAGTTCCAGCGCATCTTCCATTTCAGCAATGGCTTTTTTTAAGTAGGCAACACCAGATTCTGTTTGACCGACAGCAATCAATGCATAACCTAAATTATTTCTTGGCGTAGCCCATTCTAATGGTGCTAATTTTTCATCTAAGCTTGTAAGTTCTTTTTCAAATACTGCTAGTGATTTATTAATCATTTTATTGCCCTATTGGTTTTAGAGACTCTCGCTCCAAGTCTTTCCTGATTAGATTTCAACCATCCCGTCTATTTCAGGAGCAGAATCATCATCAGGCTTACCACCTAGCGCTATCTCCTCTTCTGTTGCATCCCTCACTGATAAGATTTCAAGTTTAAAAATCACTTCTCTGCCACATAACGGATTATTACCATCAACCGTTAGTGTTTCATCATCAAAACGAGTGACAATAAAGTTTTTAGGATCACCCTTTTCATTTTCCATAGTGATCGTCAACCCTATCTCATGATACTCCTTAGGAACATTCTCAATCCGATCAGTAAACACCAACGACTCGTCTCTAGGGCCGTAAAGTTGATTACAATCAATAGGTACTTCAATAATATCACCGACCGACTTACCTTCTAATTCTGCAGTCACCTCAGGAGCTAAAACAGAGCTTGCTCCTTGGACATACGCCACAGGAAACTCAACCAATGTTAAAACTTCTCCTGATTTTTGGTCGACAATTTTATAGCTAAGTTCAACTAACTTATCCTTTTGAATAATTTCTTTCATCATAATTTATTAGCAATCCATACTACAGTGTAAAGGTAATCATATTTAAATGAGCTTTCAATCCCCATCTACGGTAAAAAAGTAATACTTTTTAAAAAAGAGTAGCGCCAAAAATTTTAATTTCTTCGTTCTCAAAACCTAAAACTAAGCGCCCTAGCCACTCACCTTCTTGCTTGGTATTTGTTTGCTTGTAAAGAACAGTTACATGCTCCCCACGACGAATGATACCTAAGTATTCTCTCTCTTTTGCTAAATTTTTAGTTAGCTGGCTTTTTGCAAATTGTTTACCAATTTCAACCTCATTGGCTGCTAATTTCATTTCGTAAGAAAAGTGTCTTGTAAAAGCGCCATAATTCTTGTTATTTGAGTACTTAACAAGGTCGTCCCAATAAGGGTTGGCAACTTTTAATATATCTTCATCTTTAAGGTCAATAATATTCATGTTTCTTCCAATATTTAATTACTTCAAACTGTTACCGTTAAAGATTCACTATCCTAGCATCTAGGATACAGCACTTGAAGTTAAGGATAAAAAAAGCCAGCAAAGAATGCTGGCTTTTTAACTACATTAAATACGTTTATAAAACGCAATTAATAGTAATTACTTCTTTTTCTCTAGCTTACCAGCTTTACCACCTTCATCATTATCAGCCAAATGATAAAGCGGTGCTTTTTCCATCGTGTACTCACCAGTTTCAGGGTTACGCTGAGAAACTGTTAATACATGCCAGTTCTTATCATCCAATTTCATCTTATCACCACGGTAGTAATAACCAGGCCAACGAGTCTCATCACGGAAAAGTGTATGCTGTAAAACAGATTCAGAAGTCAATATACGATGCTTAAGCTCCCATGCACGCAATAATTCATGAATATCTTCTGCAGCAATACCGTTTTGCCAATCTTCAGCAAGCAGACCCATCTTTTTAAGACCAATATTTAAAAGATTAGCATTCGTCATGTAACTTACCGTTACACCACCACAGTACTCATCCATAATCTTTTGCAAACGATCTAGGCCTTGTCTTGGGTTAATGTAATAAGGGTTTACTGAACCTGCTGTAATATGATTACGGTAAGTACGGTAAATATCCATTGGCTTATAAACTTCTTCACGACGTTTTTCAATCTGAGCATCACTAACATTAATACCATCAGCTTTACCATCTGCAATATATTGAATTGCAGCTTTTGCCGCTAAACGACCTTCAGTAAATGAACCCGATGAGAATGCATGCGGCGTTCCACCAACTGCATCACCACAACCGAAAAGACCTTGTACGGTTGTCATACGGTTATACCCCCAGAAGTATTCTTTTGGTGATAGATCTTCAGGGCCAGAACACCAAGCGCCACAACCGGTAGCATGAGAACCCATTACGTAAGGCTCTGACGTTGTTAGCTCAGGGTTTTCGTATTTAGGGTCAACATCTGTTGCAGCCCAAAGTACCGCCTGACCAACTGTCATACCTAAGAAGTTATGCCATCCAATTTCTTCAAGATGTGGATCTTGGAATGCTTCTGTCGTTACCATGTAAATGGGACCACGACCTGCATTTACCTCATTGATAAATGCATGATTACGCAAACAGGTAGGAATTGGCTTATGAGATAAATGCTGACCTTCTGTATCTAGGTATTCTTTACCTACAATATCTTTTGATAAAGATGGGAACCACTTTGATTCATATTCTTCACCCGCAGCATTTTGCGTGTAAGTCTTAAGATGCAAGAAGTATGCGCCAACAGGGCCGTAACCATCTTTGAAACGACAGAGAACGATTTTGTTCTCCATCTGAGTCATTTTAGCACCTGCCTCAATCATAAGACCGTAAGCAGAACCTGATGACCATGGTGCGTACCAAACACGCCCTGCACCTTCACCGACTGAACGCGGCTTGTAGATATTTGAAGCTCCACCAGCACCAACAATAACAGTCTTTGACTTAAATACGTGGTAGTTTCCGGTACGCACGTTAAAACCAACAGCACCTGCAACGCGGTTATCAGTAGACTCATCCATAAGTAGGTGAGTAACACATATACGGTTATACACTTTATCTGCTGATTTCTTAGCCGCTTCTGCAACCATAGGCTTATAAGATTCACCGTGAATCATAATCTGCCAACGTCCTTCACGCAGGTAGTTACCTGTCTTTGGGTCTTTCATGATTGGCATACCCCATTCTTCAAACTGGTGTACTGCCGAATCCACGTGACGAGCCATATCAAACAGCAAGTCCTCACGAACCATTCCCATTAAATCCATACGCGCATAACGTACGTGATCCTCTGGGTTATTCTCACCGAAACGTGTACCCATGTAACAGTTAATTGCATAAAGACCCTGTGCAACAGCACCAGAACGGTCAATATTTGCTTTCTCAGCAATAATAATCTTCTTGTCTTTGCCCCAGTATCTCGCTTCAAAAGCAGCACCTGTACCACCTAAGCCTGCACCTGCAACAAGTACATCAATATCATCTTCAATAATTGTCTTATAAGCCATTAGTAGTACACTCCTTCTTTCATTGTTAACTTGTTAGATTCAAGTGTATGTAAACCACCCTCATCCATACGAATATACTTCGGCTCATTATAAAGAAGCTGACTATTACGCATTTCATCACTCGGCGCTGAAACAGTGTTTAAATCAGGAATACCTTCTCCCCATGGTTTCGTAGTAATTGGTGCAAGTAATTCAAAATCTTTACTTCCATTACGAAAGATGATTCTCCAAGCAATGACACCCTTTTCTTCATCACGGTGTACACGAACAGAACTTCCTAGTGGGGTAAAGTCCGCATAACCTCGCACATCAATTGCATGATGTGGGCAAGCTTTTACACACGAGTAACACTCCCAACACATATTAGGTTCTATGTTGTAAGCACGGCGTATCGTTTTATCAATATGCATGATATCTGATGGACAAATGTCAACACATTCGCCACAACCATCACATCGAGTCATATGTACATATGTAGGCATAATAAATTCCTCTTAAATTCTTCTAACGGTTAATTTGATTTAGTAATGATTTGCAGGTTCACGTCTGATACCCGGACCCATATTAGGCGGGTTTTTACCCATATAAGTAGGAATATCAGGGTACTTTTCATGTACTTCAGCACTTGATAAATCAGGAACATAAGGAAGGTTCTGGTTATGCCCATTCGCTTCAAGCACTTTCTTCTGATAAGCAGCAGCAGGCTTAAAGAACATATGAGCAAATTTTGACCAGTACACACCACCAAATAAGAACAAGCTAGAAATGAGGAAGAGTAGGAAGAAAATTCCAGCACCACTGGTAAAGGACCAAAGCAATGCAAAGGTACATGTACCCAACAAAGAAAGAATAAACATATCAGCTTTTGGCGCGATGTCGTACCACTTCTTACCTTCTGCCGCAACATCCACACGGATAGCAAACCAGAACCAGTAACCACCCACACATAGCATTAGTGCACCAAGGTGCCATAGTACTGGCCAAATTGCTGGCGTTTTCCCACCCGAGGCATCGCCGTAGAAAAAGATCATAATCGCTGATGTAATAACAAAAAGCGTAAAGCCATACATTGTTAGTAAATGCGACATGCGACGTTTTTGATTTGAAAACTCAGACGAGGTTAAAACTTCACTCGTTAGAACCTTTACTCGCATTCCCGTCATATCAGCTGCGCTTACTTGCCTTGTCGCTTTAGCAGCAGCCTTGTCGGTGTATTCATTAAAGTACTTCATACTTTTTTTATGAACGATGTCAAGGATGGTCCCCCCGACAACTAAAAGAAACATTAAAACCGCATAAATTTGCATCGTTGTCGGCGAGATTAGCTCTGAGACATTTGCAAGCTCTGCGAATGGGTTGGTAGTTAACATATTATTGAGACTCCTTAGTAAGTGCATCTAAATAAGAGAAAGCTTATATAGAGCAACGGTTAGCGGTGATATTTCACATTTCTACACTAGCACTTACAAGGCTTTATTTCAATTAAATTTAAAAACAAAATTTATCCAAAGCTATTAGTATAACTTATCTAGAGAACATTATTTTAAATATTTTGACTTATATCAAGTTTAATCGCAAGTCTTCTTACTGTAGGCGACAGCCTGATTAAGGAGAACCTGATTAAGTCGATTAGAATTTAGCGCAGAAAAATCTGTCGCTATTTTTCATAAAGTGACGACGTAATAGTTATTCTATTGCGCCGATCTTCGTGGAAAATATCGGCGTATTTAGCGTGAATTCGTATAATAATTGGACTTGCTCAGGGTTTCCTTAAGTCACATAAAATTCCACTAACTTACAAGACATCACATTCTAGGCGTATATTTTGAGAATAGTTATTTCCCCGAAAAATCTACAACAACAAAGTTGATGCCTTACTAGATCGCCGCCCTAATTAAGCTAGCGCGACTTAGTCAGAGCATTTATTGGGCCTTTCCTTAAAAACAATCACATGCTCTAAATCAAGGCGCAAACCAACCTCATCGCCAATATTATAATAATGATGTGAATGCTCTAGTGTTAACAGTTTATTACCATCAGCAAGCTCAAGGGTGTATATAAAATTTGCACCTCGAAACTCTCGCCCTACCACGGTCGCTTTCAAGTCTGCATTCTCATCAAGAATTATATCATCTGGTCGTATAAATACATTGACCTTACACCCCGGCTGACATCCTTTAGGCACTTTTTCATGAACTATCTCTAGTGGCGTTTTAATACTGTGTTCGCACAGGACCTCCCCTTCGATAAACACGCCCTGCCCTATAAAATCAGCTATAAAGGCATTAGCTGGCTGATGATAAAGCTCATAACCTTCTGCCCACTGAGTGAGTTTTCCATGCTGCATTACGCCGATTGTATCCGCAACTAAAAAAGCTTCGTTTTGATCATGCGTGACGAGGATTGCGGTGATGTTTTCCTGCTTGAGAATATCTCTTATTTCAGTAGCAAGTTCTTGACGCAGTTCCACATCCATACTTGAGAAAGGCTCATCCATTAAGAGCAAATCAGGCTTAGGCGCTAAAGCACGAATTAGCGCAATACGTTGTTGCTGCCCGCCAGATAACTCATGCGGATAACGTTTTCCGTAATCACCTAGTGAGACCATTTCCAATAACTGCTGAGTTCTCAGCTTTTGCTCAGCTTGCTTTAAAGAGCGGATACCAAACGCAATATTATCGGCAATCGTTAGATGCGGAAATAGCGCAAAATCTTGGAACACCATGCCGATATTACGTTTCTCAGGAGCTAAATGCGTACCGGTACTGCTAACACTATTTTCATTTAACCGTATTTCGCCTTGCTTCAGAGGCTCAAAACCTGCAATAGCACGCAATAACGTGGTTTTTCCGCAGCCACTAGGGCCGAGAAAACAACCGATCTCACCCTTTTCCAATTGCAACGAAACATCTTTTACCACGGTGCTTTTCCCATAGGCAATGGAAACATCGTTGACAGCGAGCATTATTTTATGATGCTTTAATTTATTTTGAGATTTTGGCATTTATTGCTCTCCTGCACGCGAATGACTAATAGCCCGGCTCAATAAGATTACCGGTAAAATACCCACTAATACAATCATTAACGCAGGGGTCGCAGCATCAGCTAAGCGCTCATCAGCAGCCAATTCATGCGCACGAACCGCGAGCGTATTAAAATTAAAAGGCCGTAAAATCAAAGTTGCTGGCAGCTCTTTTAGCACATCAACAAACACTAAAAGCAAAGCGGTTAACACCGTGCCACGCATCAAGGGCAAGTGAATCTGCTGTAACACCCCGAGAGGTGATAAGCCCATTGAACGACCTGCATCGTCCATGGTTGGTTTAATTTTCCCTAAGCCTGATTCAATCGCATTCACTGATACCGCTAAAAATCGTACCGTGTAGGCAAACAACAAAGCAAATACCGTTCCTGATAAAAGCAATCCTGTCGAGACATCAAAGGTCTCGCGCATCCAAGCATCAAATGAATTATCTAAAAACGCAAGTGGTGTCATAATCCCTACAGCAATGACCGTACCAGGCACCGCATAACCAAGAGAGGCGATAGAAACACCTGTGCGAATCAATGGTTTATGATGCAAGCGTTTTCCATACGCTAATAATAAAGCGATGCTTACAGCAATCAATGCCGCAGCTATTGCTAATAACATGGTATTAAAGGTTAAACTGAAAAAGGATGCGTCAATGGTCTCTTCTGCCGTAGTAAAAACCCACCATAGCAACTGTAAAGCTGGCAATATAAAACCAAAGAAAACGGGCAATAGACACGCGAACCATGCCCAAAACGCTTTAGCGCCTTTAAGTTGAAAACGTTTAATCGCTGTTTGTTTTTGACTGGTATTGTGAAATTTTGCGCGCTTACGCGACCAACGCTCCAACAATATTAATGCAAATACAAAAAATAGCATCATCACCGCTAATTGCGATGCAGTAGTGCCATCCCCCACGCCAAACCAAGTACGAAAAATACCTGTCGTGAATGTGGCAATTCCAAAGTATTGCACCGTACCAAAGTCAGCCAGAGTTTCCATCAAAGCCAATGATAATCCCGTAATGATAGCGGGTCGAGCCAGTGGCAGCGCCACACGGAAAAAACCATTCAAGGGTGAACTACCTAACGTTCGACTCGCCTCAAGTGCGCCCACTGATTGCTCTAAAAAAGCCGCTCGTGCCATCATGTAAACATAAGGGTACAAAACCAGCGACAACATCACAATCGCACCTTCGATAGAACGCACCTCAGGAAACCAATAATCGCCATAGCCCCAACCACTTAATTCACGCAATTGAGTTTGAATCGGCCCAGAAAAATCCAATAAACCTGTATAAGTGTAAGCAATAATATAGGCTGGAATCGCCAACGGCAGCAATAATAACCATGAAAATATGCGCCGCAAAGGAAACTCACACATACTAGTCAACCATGCTGTAATAACGCCCATTGTGAGAACACCTACACTCACACCCACCATTAAAATAAGCGAGTTAGTAATGTATTCTGCTAATAAAAACTCTTTCAGGTGCTGCCAATTTTCATTAAACGGCTCGAAAATTGCATTGCCCACCACCAACACAGGCAAAGACATAATCAACGCAATTGTTAGTGTTAAAACCACCCAACGGTTTGGCGTTTTAAAACTAACAACTTTGCGGGGCGTATGAGAAGAGAATGCTTGTGGCATAGCGAAAATATTTTGAGACCTATACAAAAAAGCCCGCTCACGATGATATGAATGGGCTTTTATTTTAGCTTAATATTAAATAAGAAGCATTATCATTTATCGCTAAATACATTATCCTACCGGTTATTTCCAACCCGCTCGATCCATCAGTTTCACTGCATCGCCATTCAACTCCCCTAATTTCGAAAGATTAAGCTGATCCGCTTTAAACTTTCCCCAGCTAGTTAACGTATCTGACCATTGGGTATCAGCTACTACTGGGTATTCATGGTTTGAACTTGCATACCATTGTTGTGAGGCTTTGCTGACTAAAAACTCCATCAGCTTTTTAGCATTGTCTTTATTTTTAGCAGATTTTGTCATCGCTACGCCGCTAACATTAACGTGTGCGCCGCGACCCTCTTGATTTGGCCAAAAAATGGCAACAGCATCTGCCGCTTTCTTTTGAGCTTCATCTTTGCCGTGAATCATTTTACCTAGGTAGTAAGTATTGGCGATGGCAATATCACACTGCCCTGCTGCTGCCGCTTTTATTTGATCTCGGTCACCACCTTTTGGTGGGCGCGCAAAGTTTGTAACAAATTTCTTTGCCCATGCTTCAGTTTTTTCAACACCGTTATTCGCAATCATTGAAGCGACTAAAGATTGGTTGTAAATATTACCTGAGCCACGAATACAAATACGCTTCTTCCACTTATTATCAGCCAAGGCTTCGTAAGTTGATAGTTCATCGGGTTTCACTTTGCTTTTCACATACATGATGGGGCGCGCACGTTGCGATATTCCAAACCACATGCCGTCATTATCGCGTAAGTTGCTCGGGATGGCTTTATTTAACACCTCAGACTCAACTTTTTGTAATACACCTGCCACTTTTGCGCGGTGCAAACGACCTGCATCGGTAGTAATAAATAAATCAGCGGGGCTATTTTTTCCTTCAACTTCTAAGCGCTTCAATAATGCATCAGCCTTCCCAGTGACAAGGTTAACGCTAATACCCGTTGATGCCGTAAATTTATCTAACAAAGGCTTAATTAATTTTTCTTTGCGTGCTGAGTAAAGACTTACTTCGCCATCTGCCGTTGCTATAAGCGGGGCAACCGCAAAACTTAGAACCAAGCTTCCTATTAATACTTTGATTGCGATATTGTTAAATTGTACTGACATATGGTGATCTCCATAACTTCTATTATTAGTGTTATTACCTGCCTACACTAACGTTAGGAATAAGATGCAATAGATAATGAGAACTATTCTTAATACGAGGGTCGATATTATACATCTGAATTATAGTTGTCAATAACCATTATCATTTACATTTTAAGAAGTTCTGAATAATCTGATTGAGTTCTAATAACTAATCTTTAAATTCACCATAAAGTGTCAGCGAGTGGTCTAACAACTCAAAACCGTGCTCTTTGGCAATTTCTCTTTGTCTTTGCTCAATAACTTCGTCGTGAAACTCGACAATTCTCCCTGATTTCATATCAACCATATGGTCATGATGCTCACCACGATCAAGCTCAAACACACATTGATCACCTTCAAAGTTATGCTTCATAATCAAGCCAGCAGCAACAAACTGAGTCAATACGCGGTAGACAGTTGCAATCCCCACTTTTGTGTCATGCGCTAATAGTTCTTGATAGATTTCTTCCGCCGTAAAATGTTGTTTTTTTGAGGTTTCAAGTAATTTTAATATTTCAATGCGGGGCTTGGTTATTTTTAAACCTGCTTGCTTAATATCGTTCTTATCCACGAATCACCTATTACTAAAAGAATTTTTACTAGTCTATCGTAACTTACACTCAATACATAATTACACTAGAAATCTGTCTTTAATTTCACTTTTCTCAGGCAAAAAAAAAGCGCTATGTTTACACATAGCGCCTTATTTATATGGCGGAGCGGACGGGACTCGAACCCGCGACCCCCGGCGTGACAGGCCGGTATTCTAACCAGCTGAACTACCGCTCCAGTCGCTTTTTTATTAAGACAAAAAAACAAAAAAATAATGGTGGGTGATGAGAGATTCGAACTCCCGACATTCGCCTTGTAAGGGCGACGCTCTACCAACTGAGCTAATCACCCACAGGGTATTTTACCAACAAAATACCAAGTGGTTCTGAGGTTATAAGCATATTGCTTCACCTCAGAAAGCGCGCTAGTTTACTGCATCTTTAAGTGCTTTACCAGCCTTAAATGCAGGATTATTTGCAGCTTTAATTTGGATTGTTTCACCAGTGCGAGGATTACGACCTTGGCGTGCTTTACGCTCACGCACGAGGAAAGTACCAAAGCCAATTAATGTTACAGGGTCGCCTGCTTTTAGCGTGTCTGTGACTGTTTCAATGAAACCCTTTACTGCACGTTCTGCATCAGCTTTTGTTAAACCTGATTTACCTGCAACTGCTTCGATTAGTTCTGATTTATTCATTTTAATTTCCTTCCATTGGTTGTAATAATGTGTGATCTTTAAAAATATTTACAGTTCTTATTATCATCGTTTAAGGCTTATATTACCCCATCCCTGTAAGCGATGCATTTATACCAGTGCTTCTACAAACTTTCAACCGAATAAACTATAAAAATGCTTTTATTTGGGTATTTGGCTATAAATAATTACCCTCCCCAAAAAAAGAGCCTAAAAATTCTCAGCTAAACAAGAGTTTCAGTCTTTATATGGCATACCACGCAAAGGCTTTGTAGTTAAAATCCTTTTTTAATGGGCGCGCAACTCATCATCTTTTTCATAATCTGAAGACTGTGACTTTTTATCATTTTCATCGGAAATATCCTCGTCCTCCTCTTCCGTTAACGCGACAGGAAGCGACTCCAAAGCTAGCTCTAACACCTCATCAATCCATTTGACCGGTTTTATCGCTAAGCCTTTTTTGACATTATCAGGCACATCCGCCAAATCTTTTTCATTATCCTTCGGAATCAGTACCGTCGTGATTCCACCTCGATGCGCGGCTAATAACTTCTCTTTTAAGCCACCGATAGGTAACACCTCACCGCGTAAAGTGATTTCACCTGTCATAGCAACTTCTGCTTTTACAGGTATTCCTGTCATAGAAGAGACAATCGCTGTGACCATCCCGACACCCGCACTCGGCCCATCTTTAGGCGTAGCACCTTCGGGCACATGAATATGTACGTTATTTTTCTTTAAGAACTTTTGTGTAATACCAAGTAGGCGCGAACGACTTTTAACCACCGTCTCTGCAGCTTGTATAGATTCTTGCATCACTTTTCCAAGGCTACCTGTGCTCTTAACATGCCCGTTACCGGCAACAACCACACTTTCAATCGTTAGTAGCTCGCCTCCAACCGATGTCCACGCTAAGCCTGTCACCTGCCCTACTTGGTTCTTTTTATCAGCTCTGCCAAAATCAAACTTTTCAACACCAAGGTATTTAGAAATATTTTTAGCGGAGATGGCTGATTTTGATTTCTTACCTAATAAATGCTCACGAATCACTTTACGGCATATCTTGGAAACTTCTCGCTCTAACCCACGTACGCCTGCCTCACGCGTGTAATGCCTGATAATAGACAAAATAGCTGAGTCACTAATCGACACCTCACCTTTTTTAACACCGTTGTCTTTAAATTGCTTAGGGATAAGGTAGTTTTTCGCAATATTTAGTTTTTCATCTTCGGTATAACCAGGGATACGGATTATTTCCATTCGATCTAATAAGGGACCGGGAATATTTAGACTGTTTGCGGTTGCCACAAACATTACGTCCGATAAATCAAAATCGACTTCTAAATAATGATCAGCAAAGGCACTATTTTGCTCAGGATCCAACACCTCAAGCATCGCTGATGCAGGATCACCCCTGAAATCTGTTGCCATTTTATCAATTTCATCCAGTAAAAATAGCGGGTTACGTGCTTTTACACGTGACAAATTTTGGATAATTTTACCCGGCAAGGCACCTATATATGTACGGCGATGACCTCGGATTTCAGCCTCATCTCTCACACCACCGAGTGCCATACGGGTATACTTACGCCCAGTCGCACGTGCTAGTGATTTACCCAGTGAGGTTTTACCCACACCCGGTGGGCCAACCAAACACATTATTGGACCTTTTAATTTCTTAACACGTTGCTGTACGGCGAGGTATTCAACAATGCGTTCTTTCACTTCATCCAAGCCGTAGTGATCTTGATCAAGAATTTTTTGTGCTTTTGATAAATCTTTCGATATTTTAGATTTTTTGCTCCACGGTAAACCCACCATCCAATCAATATAGTTTCGCACTACCGTTGCTTCTGCCGACATTGGTGACATCATTTTTAATTTTTTAAGCTCTTCTTCAGCCTTCTCTTTTGCTTCTTTAGGCATTTTGGCTTTTTCTAGCTTTGCAGCCAATTCATCCATTTCATTTTCAGGCGTATCTTCCAAATCACCCAACTCTTTTTGAATCGCCTTCATTTGCTCATTAAGGTAATATTCGCGCTGACTGCGATCCATCTGTTGCTTTACGCGCCCGCGAATACGTTTTTCAACTTGCAGTAAATCAATCTCACCTTCTACTAAGGAAACTAAATGCTCAAGACGGTCTTTTATTGAGATAATTTCTAGAATTTTTTGTTTTTGAGTCACCTTCAAACCCAAATGTGCAGCGATCGCATCTGACAAGCGATCTGGCTCATCAATACCTGATAAGGAAGAAAGTATCTCAGGAGGGACTTTTTTATTTAGATTAACGTATTTATCAAACAAGTTCACTAAGGCACGTGACAATAGCTCCGTCTTTCTTTGGTCGTCATCATCGCCAATATTACTATCAGAAACCACACTTACATTAGCCGTAAAATACTCACCGCCAGTATCCATAGATGCGATTTTTACTCGCTCAACGCCTTCAACCAGTACCTTGAGCGTGCCATCCGGCAACTTTAACAACTGTAAAATTGTCGCCAAAGTGCCAATCTCAAAAACGTCATCCGTGCCCGGCTCATCAACTTCTGCACTTTTTTGTGCAACCAGTAAAATCTGTTTATCATTCTCCATCGCTTCATCTAAAGAACGAATTGATTTTTCTCGTCCAACAAACAAAGGAATCACCATATGCGGATATACAACAACATCCCTTAGGGTGAGCACAGGAATATTATTAATGACTTTGCTTCTTTCTGATTTTGTCTCTGAATTTGACATAGGGCTACCTTTTTATAACGTTGTTGTTGAGTATTGGGACACATTAATAGTTATCAATTACCACACTCTGACGAACCAAGGTCTCAGTATACCTTGAAATTAAATTTGTTACATGAAGCCTTTGCACGAAATATATAGCAAGACCTTTGCACGGAGTCGGATGACGAGTAAAAATCTGATTAACATCCATCAGCGCTATTCAACATGACTCCTGTGGAAGTATGAAAATTAAGCAATTTTTTCTCATCATGTCTTTCGAAATAAAAGCATCTACACAAATAACCACAAAAAAAAACCAGCAATAATCAACACCACGGTAATAATAATAAAGCTACCTAAACGTGTAGAAGATATTTCTGCCTCAACTTTTTTAACAGCCTTCTTACGCAAACCTTCAATATGTTTTTCAATTGGCATAGCTTCTTGCTTGCCTTTGTAGCTCGCTACCCCACCACGCACATTAATTAATGGAATAAGTAGGTCTATATTAGCTCGTGCGACCAAGGCATTTTGGGTTGGTGAAAGATAATCAACCCCACCCTGTTTTTGAATAATTTCTTTACGGCTAGCTTTTACCATCGCATTAAAACTTTCATCCAACATATCACGATTACGTTGTAATGATTTTTGCAGCTCATGCAAGCTCGCACCCCCTGATGGACGCATAATTCGCACCAAGTACTCGGTATTTTTTATAACAAACTTCAAACTACCCGACGGTGTATTAAATGAGTCGTAATGATCCTCTTGATCATCAAAACTGCCTTTATCATCTTTGCTTTCGTCACTCATGATTTTTATTTTTTCTCCCGACAGGTTTCGCTAACTAAGGTAATGGGAGACGCGTCTAAACGAGCCGCAGTCAATTGCCCACCCCAGACACAACCTGTATCAAGCGCCAAAACATTGTCATCTTGGTAGTAACCTAGGCTTGACCAATGACCAAACACCACTGTGACAGGCAGTTGCTTTCTATCTTTCGCAAGAAACCACGGCACATGCTTAGCCGTTTTTACTTTTTTTATTCTAGGTGGTTTGGTGAGCTTAAAGTTTAAAGAGTTGGTTTTGGCGTTACAGTAGCGCATACGGGTAAAAGCGTTGAGAATATAGCGATGGCGCTCCATCCCTGACAAATTTTCAGACCAGATCCGTGGTTTATTACCGTAAGCATGCTTTAACCACTCAGCAACCGCTTGATCATCACCTTGAAGAGCTACCTCAATTTCCTTGGCGTGTATTTGCGCCTCTGCCAATGTCCATTGTGGCGAAATACCGGCATGCACTAAACAGAAACCCAAACTTTCATCCACATGCAAAAAAGGCTTGTGACGCAACCAATCGACAAGCTCCTCACGATACGGAGAGCCTAGAAATTTTTTCAATGTTTTGCTCGGGGAAAGCACACCATAATGCATCGCTATTAAACTAATATCATGATTACCTAACACTGTAATAGCCGAATCACCCAAGCTTTGAATTAAACGAAGCGTTTTTAAAGATTTTTTACCCCGATTAACCAAATCACCCACCAGCCATAGCTGATCACTCTCTGGCGAGAACTCTAATTTTTCTAACAAACGTTGTAATGAGTCATAACAACCTTGTAGATCCCCTATTGCATATATAGCCAAACTAGCTTCCTTTACTTAATATTTTCCTTTGCATGACGATTTTAAAAAACGCCCGTTTATCGCATTCCACTAAAGTAAGACTACTTATTTACCTTAGGTTCATTTAAGCCATGCTAAAGTTATTGAACAATAATTTTATAATAATCAATATGACAACCAGCTTAACAAGAAAAAAAACCAGCAACCCGTTAATTCTTATTGCCGCGAATGCCTATTTAAGAAAGAAGCTTGATGCCCAAGTAATCCCTATTAAAGATTACAAAGTGACTGACTCTAAGTTTCAGCGCCCTAAATTATTGCATTTTATTCAGCAACAAGATGAAAGAAACAGATTATTATCAGAGCTTAAAAAG
Source organism: Thiotrichaceae bacterium (assembly GCA_026989145.1). Classification (GTDB taxonomy): domain Bacteria; phylum Pseudomonadota; class Gammaproteobacteria; order Thiotrichales; family Thiotrichaceae; genus Cocleimonas. Next base: position 5,342 of record JALSJU010000101.1, on the reverse strand, counting down.
CTTATTCATAATGATGTAAGCGCTAATAACATTTTATTAGTAACCACCAGCAAGACCGCCCAACAATCACTCAAGAACCTTATCGAAAATACTTTAGGTGCTCCTTGTAGCTGTTTAAATAATGAGAACATCCAACGTACGCCTGATCATATTGCCATCTGCACGCTATCCTTCTTACACGAGTATAACTTGAGCGCACTATATGTTTTTATCAGTGACATACACTTACAAGCAGCCAGTGAGAAACAATTCCATAACGATGCAGAAAAAGAACAAGATTTAATTATGAAAAATGCACGACAACTCACTATTGCGATGAGTCGAGCAAAACAAGAACTCACACTATTAATAACAGCGGATGAAATACCATCTGCATTTACCTCCCCTCACTTTTATATTCCTAGCAATGAATCAGAAACTAAAGCTGATGTTCGTTACTTGCATGCTTAATAATCAGAACACTATTCTCGAAAAATAGTTCCAACTCATGTATTCTATGCACTTTAATGGTGCAAGGAGAACAACATGAAAATGATTACCGCTATAATCAAGCCTTTCAAACTTGACGATGTACGCGATGCTTTATCAGACATTGGTATACATGGCATGACCGTTACCGACGTAAAGGGTTTTGGTCGTCAAAAAGGACACACTGAGCTTTATCGTGGTGCAGAATATGTAGTAGATTTCTTGCCCAAGCTAAAACTTGAAGCTGCGGTTTCTAGCGACATTCTGGATCAAGCGGTTGAAGCCATTACTCAAGCGGCCAATACCGGAAAAATTGGTGATGGCAAAATATTTATTAGCAATATTGAGCAAACCATCAGAATCCGAACAGGTGAAACAGGCCAGGAGGCGCTTTAATAATGATTGCGACTCACAGAACGTTTAAGCTTTTTGCCCTTTCACTTTTAACCTTACTCCCTTTTATCACTCAAGCAGACGAATTAAATGCCGCCAACACAGCATGAATTATGACGGCGACTGCGCTGGTTTTAATGATGACCTTACCCGGCCTTGCGCTGTTTTATGGTGGCTTAGTCAGAAGTAAAAATATTTTATCCATCCTAATGCAATGTTTTGCCATTGCTGGCATCGCTAGTATTTTATGGGTTTTCGTCGGTTACAGCATCGCCTTTGATGAAGGCAATCCTTATTTTGGTGGTTTTGGTAAGGCTTTTTTTAACGGAATTTCTGAATCAACCTTAGCCGGCGATATCCCAGAATCATTATTTGCTATGTTCCAAATGACTTTTGCGATTATCACCCCTGCACTCATTATTGGTGGTTTTGCAGAGCGTACAAAATTTTCAGCCGTAGTTTTATTTTCTTCGCTGTGGTTAATTTTAGTCTACGCACCCATTACGCATTGGGTATGGGGAGGTGGCTGGCTACAACAGATGGGACTACTAGATTTTGCAGGCGGGACAGTAGTTCACATCACTGCAGGTGTCGCGGCATTAGTCGCTGCCATTGTAATTGGCCCACGAAAAAGTTTTGGCAAATCATCAACAACGCCACACAACCTCACTATGACAGTAACCGGTACAGGCATGCTTTGGGTCGGCTGGTTTGGTTTTAACGGCGGTAGTGCACTCGCTGCTAATGGTGATGCCTCAATGGCAATGTTAGTTACCCACATATCAGCAGCCACCGGAGCAATCACTTGGATGTCTTATGAATGGATTAAATTCGGCAAGCCAACAGCCCTTGGTACGGTAACAGGCATGGTCGCTGGTTTAGGCACGATTACGCCCGCCTCTGGTTTTGTTGGCCCCGCAGGTGCGCTAGTGATTGGGTTTATAGCGGGTATCGTATGTTTTAACGCTGTAACTATCATTAAGCAAAAGTGGAAAATTGATGACTCTTTAGATGTATTCCCTGTGCATGGGGTCGGCGGCATCATAGGTACACTTATGGCAGGCATATTTGCTTCCACCGAATTAGGCATCTTTAGCGGACAAGGCTTTGCTGAGGGAATTTCCTCAATTAGCGAGCAGCTAAAAATACAGACTATCGGGGTGATAGCTACCTTCGTTTATACTGCAATTGTGACTTATCTTTTACTTAAAATTGTAGGTATGATTACCGGTTTACGCGTGGACAAGGATGAAGAAACACAAGGCCTTGATATTATTGATCATGAAGAACGCGGCTACGACATGTAAAATCTAAAATTTAAATCTGCTAACGCACCCTGATATTTCTTGGTGTGTTAGCTCTGTAATCACTACCTACCACATCAAGTCATCAGGAACTTCAAAGCCTGAATATGGATCATCTTCCTGATCATTATCAGCTTCCTTATTAACTTGCTTCCCCCCGCTATTCTTTGGAACAAAGTCATTTAGCAATACGATAAACTCACTATCACGTTGCTTAATCTTTTTAGCAGCAGCCGCAGGAATTAAGTAATAATCAACCCCTTGCTGTTCGCTGGATACCAAGTAAGCGATCGCAATTACACCCCGTGTGATCAAACCATGATTTTCAGCCGATACAGTAAGCGTTTTAATTTTATTATTATGAGTAAAATTATAACTCAACAATTCATCTTCGACACTATCAGTTGAAGCTTTAGGAATACTGTTTAAACTAATGATCTGGCGAATCTGCGCCAATGATGCTTTTTTATCTAAGGTCTTTTTATGCCGCTGATTTAGTTGCTGTGATTTAGTACGCTGCTCCTGCTGAGCTTTTTTTGCAAGTTCCGTAGCCTCATTCACAAGCTCTACTTTATTTGCACGACTTTGCTTTACTGCTTTTTTCTTAGCTGTTTGAATATTTTTTGCTTTTTGTTTTTTAACCAAACCTGCCGCTAAAAATTGATCTTGAAGTGAACCAGCCATATTTATCGCCCCAGAGGTAATTAAAAAACGTCAGTTATTATAATGACTTTTTCTACTATCAAAATAGATTTATTTTAGCTAAAATCTGCGCCTTTTTTTCATTAGTAACCCAAAAGGATATCTATGTTAATAACAAACCCCGCACCCGACTTTACCGCAGCTGCTGTACTTGCCGATGGCTCAATCGTTGAAGATTTCAATCTTTATGACAATATTGGTGCAAAAGGAGCTGTTGTTTTCTTTTACCCACTAGACTTCACTTTCGTATGCCCCTCAGAGCTAATCGCCTTTTCACACCGTATTGAAGAGTTTACCTCACGCGGCGTTAACGTCATTGGCGTATCAGTTGACTCACAATTCTCACACCACGCATGGCGTGAAACAGATGTGAACAATGGCGGCATTGGCGCAGTTAAGTACCCATTAGTTGCCGACCTTTCAAAACAAATTGCTAAAGATTACGATGTACTTCTCGATGGTGCTGTTGCACTTCGCGGATCATTCTTAATTGATGCAGACAAAACCGTTCGTCATGCAGTAATCAATGACCTACCACTAGGACGTAATATTGATGAAATGATTAGAATGGTAGACACCATGCTATTCACCAACGAGCATGGCGAAGTATGCCCTGCTGGATGGCAAAAAGGTGACGAAGGTATGAAGGCATCTACAGAAGGCGTTGCTGAATACTTATCAAAGCATGAGAATGATCTTTAAGATTTCTTAAGATTTCTTAAGATTTCTTAAGATTAAACCTAAATTGTGACTTCACTACGGCACGCTATGCATTAAAGACACGGATTCAGGTTAAATCTAAAAAAGCCACTGTTAATACAGTGGCTTTTTTTATCACTAAGACAATACGATTAACAGTGCCACTTTACATCACATCAAAATCTACCTTAGACTAACCCATGACATCCCAGACTTAATTTACAAAACTCTACAGCCCAAAAAAAGAGACCAACCATGAAAATAGCCATAATCAGCGGCAGCCACCGCCAAAACTCACAAAGTATTAAAGTTGCCAAGCATATCGAAGCTTCTTTACTTGAACATAAGCTAGCTGACGAAGTTTATTTATTGAGCCTTGCGGGCAACCCACTGCCACTATGGGATGAAAGCATTTGGGAGGGCGATCAAACATGGCAGTCGATTCTTGAACCCATCTCAAAAGAGTTAACCGAGAGCGATGGCTTTGTCATCATTGCACCGGAATATCACGGGCAAGTGCCCGCAGCGTTGAAAAATTTCTTTTTAATGTGGAAGCATGAGCTATCACATAAGCCGGCGTTAATTGTCGGCGTATCCTCTGCAGATGGCGGCTCTTATCCTGTTGCAGAGTTGCGCATGAGCAGTTATAAAAACAATAAGCTGTGTTATATGCCAGAGCATTTAATTATTCGTAACGTTGAATCGGTGTTAAATGAAAACGCGAGCGATAACAATACCGAAGCAGATGCCTATTTTAAAGAACGCATTGATTGGGCCTTAGCGCAACTTAAAGAGTATGCCATCGCACTAAAACAAGTGCGAGACAGTGGTGTTACTCAAACGGATAAGTTTGGTAATGGGATGTAGTTGTTCGTGTTAAGGGAATCCTGATTAGTCGATTATGATATAGCGCAGAAAAAACTGTCACTATTTTTCACGAAGTGAGGCGTAATAGTCACTCTGCATTCGCTTTTAAATCATTTGCAAGCAAAGCACTAAATATGCGCCGATCTTCGCGGAAAATATCGGCAGTTTAAGCGGAAGCTAAAAATAATTGAACTTGAGCAGGCTTCCTTGAATTAAGCTGTTAGGTGTCTGCGACGCAAAAGCATAAACCTCTAGTTCAAAGTAAATCGTTATTTTCTAGAATTTGGTTAAACTGCTCAAAATATACTCGGTTTTTAGTTGGGAAAAGTCAAAACTAAGCCAAAGGTCGTATATAAATTAGCTTAATCTAGTGATAATCTATAAATACTGAAAACAAAAGGGTATTTGTTATGGCGGATTCAAGATCAATTACAAGTAGTAAAGCGAGTAATATAAATTCACACGTTGAAAAAGCTTCATCGTTTAAAAAGCCATCCCAAGAAACAGTTGATTATTTTAATGCGCAAAGCCTATTAAATAAAACCCAATCAACAAGCTTAGCGAGAGATGCTGTAGCAAATAAAATAAGTGGGGCTGTAGCGCTAGGCGCAACAGCGACTTTTCCAACAACCGTTCCTAAATTGCCTACAATTAATGTAGCCATTCCCAAATCATTAAATGCACTTAAGCTAAACCCGCTAACAGTCGGTGCTAGCGCATTACTTTATTCATCACCTTTAGGTGGTGATACTTATAAAAATATTAGCCCTGATTTACGTCTTCGCATATCTGATGATGCTTCAACACAGTTTGAAAAACGAAATGGAGAAAAGTGGCAAGCAACAGGGGTTAGCGCAACGCCTGTCTTTGATAAAAACTTTAAGTTAGTAGCGTTTCAAGGTTTGAGCC
>JALSJU010000100.1 GCA_026989145.1 Thiotrichaceae bacterium | reverse complement strand
ACCTGCAAGGTTAACCATATTTTTAAAACCCATTTGTTGTAATGTGTCTGTTGCTAGTGCTGCTCGACCACCTGTAGCACAAACTACCAGCCATTGTGAGTCTCTCGCATCTCGCAGATCAGGATTTGCACCTTCGAATGTTAAATCAGCTGCAGGTTCTAATACACCACGTGGGATATTAATTGAGCCTTCTATATGGCTTGCTTCATGCTCATGTGGTTCACGAATATCAAGCACATTGTAGCCCTGACTAATTAATTTATCAGCACCCTCAATGTCAATTTCTGTAATTCTGGATTTTGCATCGTTTAAAAATTCATTGAATGTTTTATTTGTGTGTATCATTACTTTTTCTCCGTTAAGCTGTTTATAGAATAGGGTTTCTAACTTGACCTAAGTCAGTAAAGTATCAAGCTAGCCAGGGTAATGCATTGACAATACTCACTAAGAGAGTTTTTGGTTTTTTCTTTAAGAGACTGATCAAGCCTAATACGATCTAATCAAACTCCTAAAGAAGTATAAATAACTAACTCTTTGTGGTTTAATTACAACACTTTTTCATTCTTCCTATAATCTCCCAATAAAATCTATTAAAAAATAATGCGGTTCTATAAAAACACCATAACGATTAGCTTAATGATTGTTTTTTTAATGTCTTTGTCTCAAAGCATAATGGCCGCTCGGGTTGATTTTAAGAGTTTTAATTTAATTGGTAGTCCGCCCACTTATCACGTTGAAACGAGTGTGTCTTTTGAGCTCACGGATCATTTGAAAAATGCACTTTTAAAAGGTGTGGCATTGAACGCACGGATTCAGTTTCGATTAGGCGAACATCGAAACTGGTGGTTTAACGGTGATACCTCGTTAAAAACGATTCGTTTCACGCTTAAATACCATGCGCTTAGTCAGCACTATTTATTATCTCGCCTTGATACCGATGAGAACTGGAATTTTGCTAATCTTTCTGCGGCTTTAAGAAAGCTGGGAGAAACACGACGTTATAAGTTACCTAAAATAGACAAATCAGCAGAAACCTTAAAAGACGATAATTATTATATTTTTGGTATTGCCGATATTGTTCCTGAAAGTTTACGTTTGCCGTTAAAAATACAATCTTTGTTTAGCGATGAATTTAGTTTAACCAGTGAAGGTGTGTTGTGGCCACTTCCGTAAGGCTTTTGACGTTAAGAACGCTGTTTTTTCAGGTTCTCCCTGTAGCGGTTACCTTTATATTAATTGCTACACTGCTTGTACTGCTTGCACTATCGACCCAAAACCCTACTCAACATAGCAGTCTTAGTGAGTGGATATTTCCCGTAAGCATGGTTGTTTTAGCTGGCTTAGTCAGCTTAATTATTTATAACGCTCTTAAGGCATATCGTTACCTAAAATCTGGTAAAGCGGGTTCACGCTTTGCTTTACGCTTGATGGTCGGCTTTGCAATTCTTTCTATTTTACCTGTTTTGGTGGTTTCCTATTTCTCGATGAATTTTATCGGCGAGCGAATTGATGGTTGGTTTGATGTGAAAATAGAAGGCGCTTTAGATGATTCTTTAGAGCTAGCACGTAACTCATTAGATGTCAGAATGCGCCAGCATTTGTTTGATTTAGAGCGTGTAGCAACGGCTTTAAAAACCATTGATGATTTTGACTATGCCAGTTTTGTGCAACGGCAACTCTATGCGATGGGTGCGTACGAAATTGTTTTGTTAGACAGCAATAAACGAGTTCTGGTGTATGGTGGTGATGACTCGGGTAAATTCTTGCCTAGTTTTCCTGCAGATGATATTTATAGAAAAATCTCTAGCCGAGGCTATATGTACCAGTTAGAGCCAGCAGGTAAGGAGGGTTTGTTTTCCCGTGTAGCTGTTACTGTGTCGCCGGGTGTTAGTCGTAAATCATTGGTGTTAACTGCACTCTTTCCATTTTCTGAAAAAGAACAAACTCTTGCTGAAAACGTACAAAGTACCTATGACCAATATCAAGAAAAAAGTTATCAACGCGCACAGTTAAAACAAGCGTTTAAAATAACACTAATGCTGATTATGCTGCTGTCGATTTTATTTTTAATTTGGGCAGCCTTTCTTTATTCTTTACGCCTAACTAAGCCGATTCGGATACTTTTAGAAGGCACCTTAGCAGTAGCCTCAGGTAACTTACAAAAGAAGCTGCCAGTTGCTGATAAAGATGATTTTAGTTTATTAGCGCGCTCTTTTAATACTATGACGCAACAGCTTTCAAATGCTCAAAATGAGAGTATAGAAAGCCAGCAAGAAGTTCAGCGACAGCATGATTATGTATATACTGTTTTAGATAATTTGACCTCAGGAGTTATAACCTTAGACAGCGATTATGTCATTCGCCGTGTCAATCGAGCGGCAGAAAAATTACTCGGTGCACCTTTAAGGAAGTACCAAGGGAAAACATTTAAAAACGTGTGTGGAGATATCGACGCGCTACAGCCACTGTTTAAAGATATATTACCCCATTTAGAAGCATCACAAGATGATAAAAAACCTTGGCAAACCGAGGTGACGCTGGTATTGGAAGGGGTGAAACGTACCATGGTTGCACGTGGAGCATTACTGCCTGAATTAATTGAAGGTGCGCAAGGGCATGTATTGGTGATTGAGGATGTTACCGACGTTATGCAAGCTGAGCATGATGCAGCGTGGAGTGAAGTTGCAAGGCGCTTAGCGCATGAAATAAAAAATCCATTAACTCCAATACAGCTTTCTGCGGAACGTTTACAATACCGATTAAAACCATTGTTGGATGAAGAGCCCGCAGACTTATTGCAGCGGATGAGTCATACAATAATTCAACAGGTCGATACCATGAAAAAAATGGTTGATGCCTTTAGTGAGTATGCCAGAAGCCCTGAGCTTAAAATAACTCAAGTTGATGTTAATAAGTTGATACAAGAGGTGATTGATCTATACCGTATTAATGTGGATGATATTGGAATAATTTTAGACTTGGAAAATGATTTACCGTTACTGAGTGTCGATAAAGATCGAATAAGACAACTGCTTGTTAATGTCATTAAAAATGCTATTGAAGCTATGCAAGAAGCCAAAATAGAGACCAAAACTGATGAGAAATCGGTATTAAGGTTAACCACAAAAATTGAAACCACTGAAAGTGGTGAGAAAAAGTTTGTTTTAAATGTGATTGATAATGGGCCTGGTATTGACGAAGAGCTATTGCCGCATTTATTTGAACCCTATAAAACTAGTAAACCGAAAGGTTCTGGGCTGGGTTTGGCAATAGTTAAGCGCATCATTGAAGAACACGAAGGTGGTGTGATGGCTGAGAATAACCAAGAAAGAGGTGCTAGAATAAGCATATATTTACCCATTAACTAACTTTTTAATTCACCGTAATAGAAACAAGCAGAGACCCTTATGGCCGCACAATACATTCTTGTTGTTGATGATGAACCAGATATTCGTCAGCTGATTAGTGAAATATTAGAAGATGAAGGTTATGAAGTTGCGGTTGCAGAAGATGCTGAGAAAGCTAAAGAATTACGACTTCAACGCAGGCCAGATTTGGTTTTGTTGGATATTTGGATGCCGGGTGAAGACGGAATATCTTTGTTAAAGGGTTGGAAAAAAACGGGATCTCTATGTTGTCCAGTCATCATGATGTCTGGGCATGGCACGATTGAAACAGCCGTTGAAGCAACCCGTTTAGGCGCGTATGACTTTATCGAAAAGCCACTTTCGATGGCGAAAATGCTACTCACTATTGAAAACGCGCTTCACTCAGAATTATTAGTTCAAGAAAATAAAGGTCTGCGAGAGCAAGTTCACGCACCAGAATATCCCTTAGGTAGTAGCCAAGTGATGGATAATTTGCGCCAGCAAGCGAAACGTTTAGCAACCCAGAATGATTTGATTTTAATTTATGGAGAGTCAGGTGTAGGTAAGGAAGTGTTTGCCCGCTTCATACATACGAATAGCGATAACAATAATCGTAATTTTGTGAAGGCCACCGTATCATCGTTTGCCACAGAGCTTGTCGCTAAAGAGTTGTTTGGCTTAGAACAACAAGACAAAGTACACTATGGTTTGTTGGATGAGGCGCACTCAGGTTGTCTCTACCTTTCTGATATTGCAGCACTGCCAATGGATGTTCAGTCAAAGTTATTAAGCGCGCTGAGGGAGGGCTTTTACACGCGAGTTGGTGGAACAGAGCATGTTGGTTTTAGTCTAAAATTAGTCGTTTCATCACAGCATGACTTGCGCGATGATGTTGATGCTGGTTCATTTGATAGTGAGTTGTATGAGGCATTAAACATTGTACCACTGATGATCCCTGGGTTAAGAGAGCATCCGGAAGATGTGCCTGAATTACTTAATTATTATGTCGATAAACTTACCGCACAGGATAGCTTACCGTATAGGCACTTTTCGGTGGCAGCACAAAACTACCTGCGAAATTACCCTTGGTTCGGTAATATTCGAGAATTAAGGAACTTGGTACAGCGCCTGTTAATTATGGGCACCGATGTTGAAATCACCGAAGAAGAGGTTGAAAAATCCTTAGGTAAAGAACTTACTGTATTTTCGCAGCCGTTATCAGAACCACCTAGCGGCCTTTTTGACCTTTCTTTACGTCAAGCTCGTGAGCAGTTTGAGCATGATTATTTGATACATCACCTTGGTCAAGTCAATGGAAATGTCAGTAAATTATCTGATAAGGTGCAAATGGAACGTACGCATTTATACCGTAAAATGCGCTCATTAGGGATAGACCCTAAGCAGTTCGGAAAATGAATATAGTCATTTTGGGAGCAGGTCAGGTTGGGTCTTCATTGGCGAGAAACCTAGCCAATGAAGATAACGATATCACAATCATTGATACGGATAAGTTGGTACTGCGTGAGTTGCGTGAAAAACTTGACGTACATACCCGTCAAGGTCATGCATCACACCCCGATGTGTTAGAGCAGGCCAATGTTAATGATGCCGATATGATTATTGCGGTCACCAATAGTGACGAAGTCAATATGATGGCGTGTCAGGTGGCTTATAGTTTGTTTCGTACGCCAACACGAATTGCACGAGTAAGAGCAGCAGGCTATTTAGATCACCCCGAATTATTCTCTCAAGAATCAATTCCTGTGGATGTCTTAATTAGCCCCGAGCAATTAATTACTGACTTTATCTATCGCTTGATTATCAACCCAGGTACCTTACAGGTTATTGATTTTGCAGATGGAAAAGTACACTTGGTTTCAGTGAGAGCTTTTCATGAAGGTCCAATGGTCGGGCATGCGATAGAAGAATTGAGTGAGCACTTGCCTGAGGTTAAGGTACGAGTTGTGGCAATTTTCCGTCAAGGAAAAGCCATTATTCCTAACGGTAAAACCGTTATTGAAGCGGATGATGAAGTCTTCTTGATTGCTAGTACTCAACATATTCGTACTATTATTAGTGAGCTTCGCAGTGTGGATAAGCCTTATAAACGCATCATGATTGCCGGCGGGGGCAATATAGGTGAGCGTTTGGCGGTAGCCTTAGAAGAGGGGCGCTATCAAATAAAGATTATTGAAAAGTCTTCTGAGAGGGCAAACTACTTGGCAGAGACGTTGAATAAGTCGATCGTTCTGGAAGGTGATGCAGCTGATGAAGCATTGTTAATAGAAGAAAATATTAGCAACGTCGATATTTTTTGTGCCTTAACCAATGATGATGAAGCTAATATTTTATCTGCGATGTTAGCCAAACGTTTGGGTGCAAATAAAGTTATGTCACTGGTTAATCGTACCGGTTATGTAGACCTTGTGGAAAATGCCAATATAGACTTAGCCGTGTCACCCCAGCAAATTACTATCGGTGCATTGCTTGCGCATATCCGCAGTGGTGATGTGGTATCGGTGCATTCACTGCGCAAGGGTGCCGCAGAGGTGATTGAAGTTATCGCACACGGTGATGAAAATAACTCTCGTGTTGTAGGGAGAAAGCGGATTGATTTACAGCTACCGCCAGGTGCCACTATCGGTGCCATCGTGCGTGATGATGAGGTGATTATGCCGCACCAAGAAACGGTGATTGAAGAGAATGATCATGTCATTTTATTTCTCTCTGATAAACGCTACATCACGGCAGTTGAAAAGATGTTTCAGGTCGGCGCTGGGTATATCTAGCCTTAGTCATGCAGCTACTTGTTATACAACGCATTTTAGGGCTTTTATTAGTCGTCTTTAGCTTTACTATGTTGCCGCCAGTTCTTGTCGGCTTGATTTATAACGACGACTCAATATTACCGTTTATTTATTCATTCACCTTGGTTTTTATCATTGGCGGGCTACTCTGGTATCCCGTGCATAACCATAAAAGGGAGTTACGGCTGCGTGAAGGTTTTCTGATTGTAGTGCTCTTTTGGGGAGGCTTGGGTGTAGCAGGGTCAGCACCTTTCATGTTTTCACACGGCCTTCAAATAAGCTTTGTCGATGCTGTTTTTGAGTCTATTTCTGGTTTAACTACGACCGGTGCAACGGTTATTACTGGGCTTGATGATCTTCCGAGATCGGTGCTTTATTATCGCCAGCAATTGCAATGGCTAGGGGGGATGGGAATCATCGTACTGGCTGTAGCGATATTGCCAATATTAGGAATTGGCGGGATTCAGCTCTATAAGGCTGAATCTCCAGGCCCCGTAAAAGACTCAAAACTTACTCCACGGATTAAAGGAACAGCTAAACTGTTGTGGATTATTTACCTCGGTTTTACCGTTGTCTGCGCACTGGCGTATTACCTTGCGGGAATGAATGCGTTTGATGCCATTGGGCATAGTTTTTCGACCATTGCGATAGGTGGGTTTTCTACCCATGATGCGAGCATGGGCTACTTTTCAAACCATGCGATTGAGCTGGTAGCAGTGGTATTTATGTTGTTATCGGGCGCCAACTTTAGTCTACACTTTTTGGCGTGGCGCTCCTTAAGTTTAAAGCCTTATGGTGAAGATTCAGAGTTTAATGCCTATGGTATATTGATGGTTGTACTCACTGTGATTACTATTGCTTACCTGTACTTTATGAATATTTTCCAAGACATTGGTGAAGCATCCTACAGTGCATTGTTTCAAGTTGTATCAATCGCAACGACCACAGGGTTCACCACGGAAGACTATTCAAATTGGCCTACTTTTTTACCTGTATTATTAATCTTTGCCAGTTTTGTGGGTGGTTGTGCGGGATCAACCGGCGGAGGCATGAAAGTGATTCGCGTACTGTTGCTATTTAAGCAGGGTAGGCGAGAAGTAATGCGCTTAATACATCCAAATGCACGAATAGCGATTAAGCTGGATAAAAAACCAGTTGATAGAAATGTCATTCAGGCCGTATGGGGTTTTTTCTCAATTTATATTGCGGTTTTCGTATTCTTTTTATTGGCGCTTATGGCATTAGGGATGGATCAAATCACCGCCTTTTCAGCCGTTGCCGCCACCTTGAATAATTTGGGGCCAGGAATGGGGGATGTTGCCGCAAACTATAAAGACGTTGGCGATATTTCAAAGTGGTTGTTATGTTTTTTAATGTTAATGGGGCGCTTAGAAATATTTACTTTGTTGGTCGTACTAACACCAGCATTTTGGAAAAAGTAGTAGTTTGCTTAAGGAAAGCCTGATCAAGTCCCTAATAATTTAGCAGAGTAGACTTGTTATGGTTACAGAAAAAAGAAGTCCACGAAAGGCACGAACAGACACGAAAAAAAACATTAACGTTCGTGATTTTTAGTGTCTTTCGTGGACATTCTTTTCAAATAGCCTGTAAAAAAGCGGGTGCGTAAAGGTGGTTGCTATCGCAGATAAGAAAGCTAAGTGGAATGAGGCGTACAGCGATGCGGATATTGCATCAGCTCTCCCCGCGTTGGTATTGGCTGAAAATGATTTTGTATTACCTCTAACGGGGGGGGATGCGCTTGATTTAGCCTGTGGTCGCGCGGGTAACGCACAGTTTTTAGCCCGTAAGGGTTTTGTTGTTGATGCACTGGATAACTCAAAGGTTGTGTTACAGCATCTTTCTCAGTTTATCGATGAGACTAAATTATTAATAAACCCAGTATTAAGGGATGTTGAAGCAGAAGGTTTAGCGGATAAAAAATACGATGTGATTGTGGTGAGCTATTTTTTATACCGTGATTTATTTCCTCAAATAATCAAGCAGCTCAAGCCAAACGGTTTGTTATTTTACCAAACGTGGGCATCGCCCTGTGAAGGTCTGGAAGCTGCAGGGCCAAAAAGCCAAAAATTTCGCCTACAAGATGGCGAGCTATTGTCATTGTGCGCGCCACTAAAAACTTTGTTTTACAGCGAAAACAAATCACTCGGTGATACGACGCGCGGCTTACGCAACGAAGCTATGATTGTTGCCAAAAAAAAATGAAGAGAATGCCACTAAAGACCAGAAAAGATGATGTCCACGAAAGGCACGAAAAAAGCCAAATAGAATAACCTAAGGAGAAGCATCTTTAGTGTAAAGCCTCGCTTCCTGTACGTGCTTATAAATATTAGTTTAACTTTCGTGTTTTTTCGTGCCTTTCGTGGACAACTCTTCTCTTAAGTTTTACAAAATTTGCGCCAATAAGGTATTCGTCATACGAGCTGCTTGAGATGCATAGCCACCACCAAATAAATTAAAGTGGTTTAAAATGTGGTACAAGTTATACAGTTGCTTGCGTGTTGCATAGCCTGGGTCTAAAGGGTAGTCGGCATTATAGGCGGCATAAAAATCTTGGTTAAAGCCTCCGAATAACTCCGTCATGGCAATATCTGTTTCCCTGTCGCCCCAGTAAACAGCGGGGTCAAAAATAACAGGGTTTCCGTGTGCGTCGCTGGCGCAATTACCTGACCATAAGTCGCCGTGTAATAGAGAGGGCTGAGGTGAGTAATTTGTGAAAAAAGCCTTTAAGTTTTCTGCTAACTTTAGTCCGCTTTCATAATCAGTAGATGGGTAGCCGTTGCTTTTTGCGAGGTTAAGTTGAAACAGTAAACGTTGTTGCTTCCAAAAACTCAGCCAGTCTTGATGATACTGATTGGGTTGTGGCGTAGAACCTATCGTATTATCCCGCTGCCAACCAAAAAATCTGCTGGTATTATCGGTTAGCAGTGGTCGAAAAAGATGCATTTTGGCAAGTGCTTGACCGGTAAGTTGGTGTGATATATGCGCTGACAAATCTACATATTCCAAAACAAGGTAGGCGTATTGTTCGTTTTTGCCGTAACAAATAGACTTAGGTAGCCGAAAACTATTGCTAGCATTTAGAGCTTGTAATCCCAGTGATTCAGCTTCAAACATAGATAACAAGCTAGGCTTATTGGTTTTAACAAACCAATGTTTATTATTTTTATCAGTTAATTTAAAGCTATCATTTATGTCGCCACCAGAAACTGAGTGACTATTTTGAACTTGAATAGTCTTACCCAATACTCGACTCATATGATTTTCAATAGTGTGCCATTGACCGTTCATCGTAGAAATTCTCGCTTTTCGTGAGCTTATGCTTTAATTGGCTGTAATGGATTTCTTTTAGAAAAGAATACGCCAAAAATGCATCATAAAAACAAATATAAGAGCAACAGTATCAAATGAAAGCACTAAATAGCATAAAATTATCCAAAGGCTTTACCTTAATAGAGCTAATGATCGTTATTGCGATAGCATCAATATTAATGACATTGGCAGTGCCTAGTTTTTCATTAATGATTAATAATTCAAAAGTAACTAGTACGACTAATGAGTTTATTAGCTCATTAAATTTGGCTCGTAGTGAGGCTTTAAAGCGCAGTGGAAATGTATCCGTTTGTAAAAGTAATGCGAGTTATACTGCCTGTGATACAACCGCGGCAACGTTTACTACCAATGGCTGGTTGGTTTTTTCGGATACTTGTGGTGTTACTGGGGTTATTGATTCAGCTGCAGCAACGGCAACTACACCTGCCTGTACGGATGTGCGGATTAAAGTTGGTGAAGCGAATGATCAAATATCCATTAAGGAAGATGTTGCTGCAGGTGCTGCGGATATTGATGTTGTAACGTATAATTTATCGGGTAGAGTAGCCGGAACTGCTCCTGCTTTTTTGGTTGAAACTCTAACGGGCAACACGAGAGTAAAAAAGAACCAGGTTTCGATTAACCGAATTGGGCGTGTGCGCTCGTGTAGACTTGATAGCTCTAATAATTGCGTAAACTAAATAGATTTTGCTTGTCTAAGCTCTTTTGGCAAAACAAACGAAACATTCTCAATAATCCCCTGATCATCAGGAAGAATATTAGCGCCCAGTTCTTCAAGTTTGGCGTTTACCTCGTCGATTAGAATATCTGGGGCTGATGCACCGGCGGTTACTCCAATTTTATCACTTTTATTAATCCAGCTTTCTTGGATGTCACCTGCACCATCAATTAGATAAGCGGTTACGCCTTTTTTCTCGGCTAGTTCGCGCAACCGGTTTGAATTGGAGCTATTGGGTGAGCCAACGACTAAAATTAAATCACATTGCTCAGCAAGACTTTTTAATGCGTCTTGACGATTTTGGGTGGCGTAACAAATATCGTCTTTTTTAGGGCCGGTGATTTTTGGAAATTTCTCACGAAGTTGATCAATGATTATTGCAGTATCATCCATTGATAAAGTTGTTTGGGTGACAAAGCTTAATTTTTCTGGATTTTTTACTGTTAAGTTTTCAACTTCTTGTGG
>JALSJU010000099.1 GCA_026989145.1 Thiotrichaceae bacterium | reverse complement strand
AATATATTTTGCATGATGGTCCTCCTTATGCGAATGGTGAGTTACACCTTGGTCACGCGATTAATAAAATCTTAAAAGATATTGTGGTTAAAAGTAAAACCTTGGCAGGGTTTGACTCGCCTTATAAGCCAGGTTGGGATTGTCACGGCTTGCCGATTGAAGCGGTCGTCGAAAAAAAGGTTGGTAAAGTAGGTCAGAAGGTCGATGCCACGGAGTTTCGTAAGCTATGCCGTGAATATGCTGGCAAACAGGTTGAGCAGCAAAAAGAAGGCTTTATCCGCATGGGTGTATTGGGTGAGTGGGATGAGCCTTATTTAACCATGAACTTTAAAACTGAGGCGGACATCGTTCGTTCGCTTGGAAAAATTATTGAAAAAGGGCATTTGGTTAAGGGGCAGAAGCCGGTTAACTGGTGTTTAGATTGTGGTTCATCTTTGGCAGAAGCTGAGGTTGAGCATCAAGATAAAAAATCTGATTCAATAGATGTTAAGTATCTGGCGGTTGAGCAAAATAAGATAGCTGAAAAGTTTGGTGTTTCTGATTCTGTTGATGCTATTTATTTGGTTATCTGGACAACTACACCCTGGACATTGCCAGCGAGTATGGCGGTAACATTACATGAAGATTTTACCTATTTACTCATTAAAACAGAAAAAGGTGCGCTAGTTTTAGAAGAGTCGCTACATGAGGCCGCTTTGGCACGATATGAGCTAGAAAATCAAGGTTTGTTAGGCACATGTAAAGGCTCTGATCTTGAAGGTTTAATGTTAAAGCATCCTTTCTATGAGCGTGAACTGCCAATAATATTGGGTGAGCATGTTACTGCAGAAGGCGGTACAGGTGCCGTTCACACCGCCGCCGCACACGGAACGGATGATTATATTGTCGCTAAAAAATACAACTTAGAAGTGATTAACCCATTGGGTAATGATGGTCATTTCTTTGAAGATGTTGGACTAGTCGGCGGACAATTTGTTTATGGTGGTAATAAAACCGTATTGGCAGAAATTGCTGCTAATGGTAGTTTGCTATGCCAAGAGAAAATTAATCATAGTTACCCGCATTGTTGGCGTCATAAAACACCGATTATATTCCGTGCTACGCCACAGTGGTTTATTAGTATGGATAAAGAGGGTCTACGAGACACTGCCTTAAAAGGTATTAAAGACGTTAACTGGGTGCCTGATTGGGGTGAGAGTCGTATTTCTAAAATGATTGAAACGCGCCCAGACTGGTGTATTTCTCGTCAGCGTTTTTGGGGGGTGCCGATTCCTTTGTTTGTGCATAGTGAAACGCAGGAGCTACATCCTAAGACATTAGAAATTATGGAGACTGTGGCAAAAGGTATTGAGCAAGAAGGTATTGAATACTGGCATCGTATGACTTCAGTAGAGTTAATCGGCGATGATGCTAATGATTATGAAAAAACCACCGATACATTGGATGTTTGGTTTGACTCTGGTACGACACATTTCTCGGTATTAGACCGTGAAGATCATCTGTATTCTCCTGCGGACATGTATTTAGAAGGTTCGGATCAACATCGAGGTTGGTTCCATTCATCATTGCTAACCTCATCTGCGATGCACGGCAGGGCACCCTACAAAAACGTATTAACGCATGGTTTTGTGGTGGATGAAAACGGCAAAAAAATGTCAAAATCAGATAGTAACGGTATTGCTCCCGTTAAAGTGATGAAGAATTTGGGTGCAGATATTTTACGCTTGTGGGTGTCATCATCTGATTATTCTCGTGAGATTACCGTATCGGATGAAATCTTAAAACGCTCGGCTGATGCGTATCGCCGTATCCGAAATACAGCGCGTTATTTGTTATCAAACACCAGTGATTTTAACCCTGCAACGGACGTAATTGCACCTGAAGATATGCTGGCGCTAGATCGTTGGGCGATGGACAAAACAGCAAAGTCACAAGCAATTATTGTGAAAGCGTATGAAGATATGCAGTTCCATTTAGTGTATCAAGAGATACTAAAATTCTGTTCGATTGATATGGGTAGTTTATATTTAGATATTACTAAAGATCGGCAATACACCATGCCAGCGAACTCATTACCACGCCGATCAGCACAAACGGCGGCGTATCATATTTTGCAAGCTTTAGTGCGTTGGATGTATCCGATTACTAGCTTTACCAGTGAAGAAATTTGGGATTCAATTTATGCAGGGGAAGGTGCAGAAAAGCCGGTTGATTATGTACTGCTTACAGAGTGGTATACCGAGTTATTTGAGTTAGGTGATAACGAGGCGCTAAGTGAATCAGATTGGGAAAATATTTTTGAGGTACGCGTCGCTGTGAGCAAGCAACTGGAGCAACTTCGCAAAGATAGCGCTATCGGCTCCTCACTGAATGCAGACGTCACTGTTTATGCTACTGGTGAAACGTTTGATGCACTAAATAAGCTTGAGCAGGAGTTGCGTTTCGTACTTATCACGTCAGGTGCAACTGTTGAAAATGTTGATAGTAAGCCAGCAGATGCAATCGAGGCAGAAGGGGCTAGTGGTGTTTGGCTCAGCGTTAAAGCATCAGGTGCGGAAAAGTGTGTGCGTTGTTGGCATCATCAAAAGAGCGTCGGTAACGATACCGATCATCCCGATCTTTGCGGCCGTTGTGTTGAAAATGTGAGTGGTAAAGGTGAGGCACGTAGTTATGCTTAAAAACACCAGCAACTCAGATGATGACTCGGGTCTTGATGTTGAGAAGTCACGTAGTCCGCAATTAAAATGGCTTTGGATAACTTTTGTCATTGTTTTTATCGATCAAATTACCAAGTGGATGGCTGAGGCTAATCTTGAATTAGGTAAGGATGTGTTTGAGGTAATACCTCATCTAAACTTTGCTCTAGCGTACAATTATGGCGCTGCTTTTAGCTTTTTAGGTAATCAAGGTGGCTGGCAGCGTTGGTTTTTTGTGATTTTGGCTTCGGTCGTGAGCATCGTTATTCTTATTTGGTTAGCACGATTAAAAAAGCAGGAAACCGGTTTAGCTATCGGTTTGTCATTGATTCTTGGCGGGGCTGTAGGTAACTTGATCGACCGAGCTTTGTATGGCCGAGTGATTGATTTTATTGATGTGTATGCCGACTGGGATGTTTTCTTTCTGCACAACGGGCATTTTGCGACATTTAATGTGGCAGATATTGCGATAAATATCGGCGCGGTTATTTTAGTTACAATTAGCTTGTTTACTAAAGATGAAGATGAGGAGCGAAAACAGTAAAAATGTTTAAGGTAATAACACAATTATTTTGTGCTTTGATAATATCAATGTTAGCTGCTTGTGGTGGAGAGAGAGCAGAGAGTGATAGCTATTCAAGAAGTGATGGTTTCCTAGATATTACTCCAGCATTGCTATCGGGGAAAATATTTTATTATCAGTATGAGGCCGATGGTTTAAGACTTTTTGAAAGAATTAGTATTACAGATAGTGACTCGCTAAATCTTCAAAGTGTATTTCGTGACGATCGTACAGGTGATGCTAATTTAGCTGGTGATTATCCGTATTCTTTAAGGAAAGGTTGATCTAAGAATTCAGCTGGCTACCTTAAATAAAGAGTTTAAACTGAAGGCTATTTTTAGCGACTTTTGGTTGGTAGAAATGGTAGAAGGTAGTAGGGTTGTAGGGTTGTAGGGTTGGGCCACTAGAGTTAAAATTATATTTTTTAAAGCCTCCTAATTTCCCAGAAGAAATTCAGTAACTCTTTTATTTTGTAAGAGTGAAAGCATCAACTACACCTTTTGTAATATCTTTGAAATAACAATCTGCTTTATTGCTGGCTTTACCAAAGCTACAAATCAAAGCACCAGCTACTGCACCTGTATTAGCATTTTCTCTATGTGCCCACCAGTTGTCGTCTCTTTGTAAAGGGCGAGAAGACTTTCCGCCTAAACCAGAAAGAATAACAATTGTCTCTCCTCGTTTTAGATTAGCTGTTTTAGGGTCGTTGTTGGCGATGACTTGGTGCTCAATATCGCTGAATAAATAACTACGTGCATAGGCGTGTTCATGGGCTGTGGTAATTAACGCGCCTTGCTCTTTGCAAGCTTCATAAACGCCCCAGCCAGCTTCATCAAGTTTATTGCCCGTTTGCATTTTGGTCATGTTTTTATGCCATGCACAGATTTTCCAGCCATTATCACCATCAAGTTCTTTATTGATATATTTGACATGCTCGTAATCAAATTGATTAGGTGAAACTGAAACGATTTTAATTCCTTTGTAAATACAGCTGCTTTCTTCTCCAGGTGTTCCTGAGCAAGATAAATTTGGATTAGCATCCCAATCTGCGGTTATACGTTGGTATTCTTGCCATAATTCCCAGCTATCATCAGCATCATGGTTGCCTGCAACAGCGATTATAGGGAAGTCTGAGCCTAAAATATCATCGTGCATTTTCTTCCAAGCGGCTGGGTTGTTTTTATAATCGAAGTCACCGTTGATTAATAAAAGCTCAACACCTTCATTTTTGATCATTTTTAGAAGCTTGTGTGCGTTATCACTAATACTTTGGTCGCCGATGATGGCTATTTTAATATCTGACTTATTGGGGCGAGTAGGATTGTTGCCTCCCCCTTCACCATTATTTGTGCCACTATTGCTGTTTTTGTTAGAACTGCTACTCCCACATGAAAAAAGTAGGAAAGACAAAAGAGTAATTGTAAGAAGCTGTATAGTATTATTCATAGTTAAATTCTATGGTTAATAACTAAGCCTTATTACGAGGAGGTGACAAAAGTATAACTTTTTCCGATAAAAGGGATTAATAAATTAAGTTCAGCATACCAATCATGACAATTAAGAAGAGAATTGTCATGATGCTTCCCGCTTTAATAAAGTCAGATACTCGATATCCTCCTGGTCCCATTATGAGTGCATTCACTTGATGTGTGGGGATTAGGAATGAGTTGGAGGTTGCAATCGCCACGGTTAGTGCAAATACAGCAGGGTTTGCGCCAACGCCTAAGGCAATGTTGACGGCTAAAGGCACTAATAATACAGTTGCGCCTACGTTTGACATTACCAAGCTGAATAATGTGGCGAGTATTGCAATGGCGCTTTGTATTACCCAGATAGGCATATCGCCAACGACACTTAAGGTTTGATCTGCAATCCATTTGGCAGTGCCTGTTTGCTCTACTGCTAAACCTAGTGGAATTAAACTAGCGAGTAAAAATACAGTTTTCCATGAGACGGCTTGATAAGCCTCATCAATATTTAGAACACCTGAAAGAATCATTCCAAGCGCGCCGGTAAGTAAAGCAATAGAGAGGCGTACATCTGTGAAAAGTACCATGGTGAGAGCGATAGCAAAAAATACTAAGGCCCACATGAGTTTTTGCGGGCGTAGTTCTTCTTTGGGATAGTTATCAGTGATAACAACAAAGTCGGGTGATTTATTGAGTTGAACCAAGGCATCCCAAGGGGTATATACGACGAGTGTATCGCCAGCTTGCATAGGGATGCTTCGAATGTCATCACCTTCATGCAGGGTTTCTCCATTACGATGCAAGCCTATCATTGAGGTGCCATAGGTTTTGCGCATCCAGATGTCTCTAGCACTTTTACCGACCATTGAGGAGCTGGGTGGGATAACAATTTCAGCAATGCCGGTTTTACTTTGTGAGAGTTCATCTGCAAAAGTTTGTAACGAAGCACGCTTTTCGAGTTTATCGTACTTTTGAAGAAATGATTTTAATTCTTTACTCTCTGAGATTATGGCCAGCACCATGTTTTCTTCAACTGCGGTATCTCGATCTAATGCGCCAGGGCCAATTCGTGGTGAGCTGTTAGGGCGCTTAGTCGCAATAATTCTAATTTTATATTTTGTTTCGATGTCATCAAGGTGGCGATTAATTAAAAGACTACCTTTGCCTACAACAACTTCATGTAAGGTGTAGCGAAGACCATATACATCCTCAAAATAGCGCAGGTCATCATTTTTTGTGCCTGTTTCTTTGGAGCTGGGTAATACAAAGCGACCCGCTATAACGAAGTAAAGAATCCCTACAATGATGAGCGGTGCGCCAATGGGGGTAACTGAGAAAAGACCCCAAGTATCCATTTGTTGATCCGCTGGAAGAGCGGTGTTGGAGGTTTGAATTAGGTCATTTAATAGAATGAGTGGTGATGAGCCAACCATTGTCATTGTGCCACCTAATATGGCTGTAAAACCCATTGGCATCAGGAGGCGTGACATAGGTACGCCAGAGCGAGCAGAAATACGTGCTACAACAGGTAAGAATAGGGCGGCAGCACCGACATTTTGCATAAATGAGGAAATAAAACCAACGGTACCTGAAATTATGGGAATAATGCGTTTTTCAGAGGTGCCTCCAACTTTTAAAATAAAGGCTGCAACCTTAGTCATAATGCCTGTTTTATCTAAGCCTGCGCCAATAATCATTACGGCAATAATGGACATAACGGCATTACTGGAGAAGCCATCAAATAAATGCTTAGGATTAACTAGTGCCTCATTAAGCCCCATAAGTGGGAAAAATAAACTACTCAGACCAAGTAACACCATAATACTAATGGCAGCAACATCAACATCAACAATTTCAAACGCAAACAGGTAAATGGTTAGAACCAGTAGAATAGCTACCCAGGCAACCTGAATAGTCGGGGCAACAGAAGCTAAAAATGCGGCCAAAGCGATAAATATAATAAGCGAAGGTAGTTTCTTTTTTATAAGGCTTAGTGTTGTAACTTTATCAGCTGTTAGTTGAGTCATTGTTGCCTCTAGTTTTCGTATTATGTAAGGTGCGAGAATGAGGCCGAATATTACAGAAGTATAGGTTTAAAAGGAAATGAAAATTGTTAGAGTGTAATTAGAGCGCAGATAAGGCGCGGAATTAAAAGAAAAGCCTGTTGAGAAAAATACAATTTTGGTATTGCTGTGAATTAGGAAAATAGAACTTTTTAAAATCACTTAGGTGCTACGTCAAATGGGAGAGGGTAGTAGTTGCTAAGGCGCGGTTTCTTTCCAAGGCTTATAACCATCCACGAAAACAGCGAGTTCTTTTCTAATATCGCTTGCTCCAGCGTTCAACATAGTTTTTTGCAAGCTGTCCAAGTGCGAATTTAACTTGGCTTTTTCGATAAAGACTTCGTTGGCTTGCATGATACGCTTGTGTTGGGTTTTGCTAACATTATCGCCAATTAATAATTCTTCGTAGAGCTTTTCTCCAGGGCGCAGTCCGGAATATTCTATTTCAATATCACCTTCGGGGTTTTGATCATCTTTGATGCTTAGCCCTGCGAGTGAAATCATCTTTTTTGCGAGGTCTACTATTTTGACTGATTCACCCATATCCAACACAAAGACTTCTCCGCCTTTAGCCATCGCCCCTGCTTGAATAACTAATTGAACAGCTTCGGGTATCGACATGAAAAAGCGGGTAATTTCTTTGTCGGTTACTGTAATCGGCCCACCTTCTTTTATTTGTTGTCGAAATTTTGGAACAACTGATCCAGAGGATCCTAAAACATTGCCAAAGCGGACCATTGAAAAAACTGTTTTGCAATTTTCTTGATCAGCGAATGCTTGGAGCACCAGCTCTGCTACACGTTTAGAACAACCCATTACATTGGTCGGACGAACGGCTTTATCGGTCGAAATTAATATGAAGGTTTCAACGTCCGCATCTAAGGCATGTTGAGCTAAAAGCTGCGTGCCAAAAATATTATTACTTAAACCAGCAACGGGGTTTCCTTCAACAAGGGGTACATGTTTATACGCTGCTGCGTGATAAATGGTTTGCACAGATTTATTGTTAAATAACTGTTTTAGTAAAATAGGGTTAGTGATGGAACCTAAAACCTTATCAACTTTTATCGATAAATTATTTTTGGCTAAAACTTCTTCCAGCTCTTGTTCTATTTGGTAAAGCGCAAATTCACTTTGTTCTAATAAGATAAGTTTTTTCGGTGATAGACTTATTATTTGGCGGCAAAGCTCTGAGCCAATAGATCCACCTGCACCAGTAACCATGACGGTTTTATCTTTAATATTGGCGGGTAGTAGCGACTCATCAGGTTTAATTACCTGTCTACCTAATAAGTCATCAATATCAATTTCTTTGATGTCAGAAGTGCTTAACTTGCCGCTAGCAAGGTCAGAGAAAGAGGGTACACTACGAAGAACGATAGGAAGGTTTTCTAAACGCTTGAGGATGCTTTGTCGTTTTTTTCTTCCAATCGAAGGCATTGCAAGGATGATTTCATCAATGGAATTTTTATCGCTAAGTTCATCGAATTGAAGTGAAGAGTAGACCTTTGAGCCAAGAATATTCATGCCCTTTAAGTTTGGATCATCATCAATGAAGCCGAGTAGTGAATATTTAGGGTCTGATTCAATGACTTTGGCTAATTGTGAGCCGGCTAAACCTGCACCATAGATAAATACTTTTTTACCTATGGTTGATTTTGAGAGAGGTCCATATAGCCAGTTTTGGGCAATCAAGCGCGTTACGATAATTAGTGTTGAGGTGGCAAGCCAGTAAAGAAGTGCAACGGATGCGGGTATTTCAGCCAAGTGAAGTAAGTTAATAATTCCCACCCAAACCACGGTGGATAGTAACGTAGCTCCAATAATAGTTAATATTGATTGGCTACGAAAGTGTTGTAATACGGCACGGTATAAACCCAGTTTAAGAAAAATAGGTAACGCAATTAAAGTCGCTAGTGGAAAAATTAGCCAGCCATTGTTTTCAGTAGGAGTATAAAACTCTTGAAAGCGTAATGAGAAGCATAAAAATAACACAATAGGGATGATTAAGGCATCAAACGCCACTAAAATTAGACGCTTTTTTGCGCGAGACTTTGATTGTAATGTGTTTTTAAGGTTCCTCGTCATTACTCCATTCTACTTGATTGGCGTGATAGTGTTAAATTATTTGTGTGCAATTTATTTATAATCACTGTAATAAGAATTATACCCATAGCCATATCCATAAGTAGAGGCCTTGGGTACATAACCATTAAAGATAAAGCCTTTGGTATCTATACCATTGTTAGAAAGTATATTGACTGCGTGCTCAATCTCTTTCATTGAATGGCGCTCAGAGTGAACTACCATAAACACAACGCCCGCGTGGGCACCGATTATTGTGGGATCAGTAACGGCATGAACAGGCGGAGAGTCAATTAAAACTAGGTCATAGTTTTCAGAAAGTAGATCAAGCAATTTTTTAAAGTAATCATGCATTAATAGCTCGGATGGGTTAGGTGGTACTTGTCCGCGCGTCATTATATCAATCGAAATATTATCTTCTTTGTCGACTTTTATGGTTTGAATTGCCTCCTCAAGAGTGGCTTTTTCAGTGATTATGTCTGATAGCCCAACTGATGGTGTATTGGATAATTCCTTGTTAAAAAGATCATGCAGATAGCCTTTGCGCATATCAGCGTCAATTAATATCACTTTTTGCCCTGAAGCAGCAGCAACCGCCGCAAAGTTTGACGATATAAATGATTTTCCGATATTGGGTGATGGGCCAGTAATCATCACGATATTGTTTTTAGCTTCATGCAAAGCAAAGTGTAAGCTGGTGCGTAAGCTGCGTAAACCTTCTATCGCAGGGTCATGCTTATCTTGGGTAGCGAGTAACTTTTTCTGTTTTCTATTTTTCTCTGTTAAAGAATTAGTTAGTTTTACTGCGTCAGAAAAAGGAATGGTTGCATATACAGGAATACCCATTTCTTTTTCAAGTTTTTCCGGGTTATCAACCGTATGCTTTAAGGCTTTGCGAAGGAATACAGTGAGTAGGCCGAGCATAATACCAGACAGCGCGCCTAAGGCTAAGATCATAGTCTTTTTAGGTTTTACAAAATCTTCATCTATATCTGCGGTGTCTACAATGTAGGCGTTACCTACAGTGCTGGCCTTGGCTATCTTAAACTCTTGAATTTTATTGAGTAAATCAATGTAAATTTCATTAGATACCTTATAGTTGCTTTCTAATTTAAGAATTTTTTGTTGAGTCTGAGGTAGTTTTGATATGGTGCCCTTTGTTTGATCTCGCCGTCTTAGTAATTCCTTTTCTTGAGCGGCTAGTGCCAAGAGTTTTGGATGATTTTCAGTGTAGCGTTGAGTTAAGTCTTCCTTAATTAAGGATAGTTTTTGTAACTCGGTATTGATCGATGAAATCACATCAAGCACTGCTTGCGTTTCTTTGGATAAATCCGCTGTTTTGTTGATTGTTCTATATTCTTTTAGTTGGGCTTCGGCAGAACCTACAGCCTCTCTAACCGGTTTAATTTGTTCTTCTAAAAACCTAAGAGCATTGCTGGCTTCCTCCGAGCTTCGTGATTTATTTTGTTCAACATAAGTCGTGGATACTTTGTTGAGTGTTTTTACAATGGTTGATTCGTTTAAGCCGGTCAGCGATAAAGAGATGATTCCTGTTTTTTTACCTTTTTCAGAGGCTTTAATCTGTTTTTTTAGATTAGCTATGGCTTTACGAGTTGAGAGCTTTTTAAGGATAAACTCGGTACCAGGAAGCCCTGTTAGTTCTGATATATAGGCAGTTATTTTTTTGTTATTTGAGGATGCGGCTTTGCCAACCCTGCCTTTTAATAGAGACTCTTCTTTATAAAATATTTCGTATTTATTTTTTTCAGTGATAACCAGCGTAAGTGGTTTTCTTAAAAGTTCACTTGGGACTTTTAAGCGATCGACTTGGATTTTTTCATTTCCCCA
>JALSJU010000098.1 GCA_026989145.1 Thiotrichaceae bacterium | reverse complement strand
TTTTTAAAATTTTTACAAAAATTCACTTTCGTAGGCTTTGGTATTTACCGTATTATTTTTGGTGCAGTTTTATTGTATCTTTTATACACCGGTGTACTTAGCCCGACTGCACACGGTTAATTTTTTTCAAGCTTTTTCTCTAAATAATAAGTCACTGAAGCCCAGTGGCTTTCCCACACCGCATTTCTTTCTTTCGCCATTTTCTCAGGTGCTTCGATCATCTGCACCGCATTGATTAAAAATGAGCCACCTTTAGCACGCGGGATTTCTATTTTGCCTTCGCCATCGGTAGTCAATTCTGATTTTATCAGTTCGCTTTGATTCTTACCGCTGCTAGGTCTGCGGTTAAAGATTCCTACATGGGCATCGGGGTGTGGCTTACCATTCCAGAGTAACTGCGCTTTGATTGGCCCCTCTTTCGTTGTATAAGGATTAGTTTCGACAACCCATTCAAAACCTAAACCTAGCGCATGGTCACTGCCTTTACCATGACCTACCTTGATTAAAGTTTTAGCAAAGCGACGGTAAGACTCGACAAAATTCTTCTCTGCTAACTTCCTCTCTTTATGTTTTACTAAGACCCAATCTAGACCTTTATTTTTGATGAAGCTTTCAAATTTTTGCCATTTTTCATAAGTCACATCTAAAGGTGTTGTTTCAGCCGATAAAATCAGTAAGCCTTCACCCTCCACAACTTCATTAACAGCAGGTAAATCACCCAGCTTTGACTTTACTGCAACCGTTTTATCACCCATAGTCTGATTTAAAAACTGATAACTACTGGGCAAATAAACGTATTGATTACCTTTAAAGTCTTGACCAACTTTTTCATGCACTTTGATCAGCTCTCCTGACTTAACATGATAATTTACAGGCTCAAGCCAAAACTCGTGAGACAAAGCTTGACCACTTAAAGCAAACACAATTAAAATACTGAATATTTTGATTAACACGTTACAATCACTCTTTTAACATTACACTGCCATTATGCCACGTCTAAAAACAAAACAACTATCTACTCTACTTGGTGCTTTCCTTTTTTTTATGAGTTTTACCGCATCGGCGCATGAGATTAGACCCGCCATCGTTGATATCAACCTCAGCAAAGACGGCAATTACACGATGGCAATTCAACTTAATTTAGAAGCCTTAATTGCTAATATTGGCACCCAACACAAAGACACTAATGAGTCTGACCAGGCGCATATTTACGATGGTTTACGCCAAATGCCTTACAACGAATTGATTGAAGAGTTTGCTGACTTTGAGCCAACCTTATTACCAAACATACAGCTTAAATTTAACCAAAAAACACAAAACTTAAACGTAGAAAGTGTAGAGATACCCGACGTCGGTGACATCGACTTAGCACGAGATTCGGTGATTCATTTTAGCGGAAAAGTACCCAGCGACGCCAAAGAACTAAGCTGGCAATGGCACAAAAACTACGGCAATGCGGTATTAAAAGTCTCTACCGATAAAAAGCCTGAGTTATATTCTAGCTACCTTCTCGATGGTAAAACGAGTGATACTATTAAAATTGAAGGGGCTACAGCAAGGAGCACCTGGGATCAGTTTATAAATTATATTCAAGTCGGCTATGTGCATATTGTTCCCAAAGGTTTAGACCATATTTTATTTGTAGTGGGATTATTTTTACTCAGCACCCAGCTTCGCCCCCTGCTTATTCAAATCACCAGCTTTACCTTGGCACACAGCGTCACTTTAGCATTAAGTATTTACGGCATTATTAGCGTCCCCTCATCCATCGTTGAACCACTCATTGCCGCGTCGATTATTTATGTTTGTATTGAGAATATATTCGCCGAAAAACTAAGTCGCTGGCGACCCTTAATTATCTTTTTATTTGGGCTACTACACGGCCTCGGCTTTGCCAGCGTATTAAAAGAAATTGGTTTAGCATCCGATAACTTTGCCACCAGTTTAATTGCCTTTAATGTCGGCGTAGAGCTTGGCCAACTCAGCGTTATCGCAGCCTGTTTTTTACTGGTTGGAATTTGGTTTAGGGATAAACCTTGGTATCGCCAACGGATTACTATTCCTGCTTCTGTGTTAATTGCGATTATTGCTAGTTTTTGGTTGGTGGAGAGAACAGTGTTGGCTTAATTCCCGTTTATCCACCATCAGGCACGCCAGTATCAAAGTCCGTTAAAACCTGTACGGGTTCATCAGTCGTAGCAATAACCACATGTTGACTAGTCAATTTTCTTGGAATATCAATTCCTATTTTAAATTGTCCCTTAAACTCTTCAACACTTTTAGATGTAACCTTATTTTCTGCGTTTGATTGCTTCATATCAGAATCAAAAAATAAATTCACATCAGATACACTAAATTTATTTTTGCTATCAAGTAATATGTCCGTTAATTCTTCATGTGCATCATAAAAACTCTCGGAATTAATAGACAATTCTTTAGATTCATTAATAAGCTGAATGTTTGAGAAAATAGCTAATGCATAGATAGAAAAGCTCTGCGAAAGACGTTCTTTTTCTATTATTTTAAACACTTGCATAGGCGTATAATACCTATGTTTTCCATATCCATTAGCTAGGGTTAATGGTAATACTTTCAAGTAGCGTGATATCGCGTGCTTTTTTCTATACTTTAATAATGTCCACATACTTTTTCCTTGCTTTAAAAGGCATTTATTTAAAATAGGTATTTCTTGAATAATGTAAGAAATTCAAAAAATACCATGTGAGAATAACGACTAATTGATTTTACCAGCAGGAGAACGGCACCCACCAAGAGCATTTATCTGTTATAAACACATCACCAAAAAAATCACTAAACCACCCTTCCCCTACTGTTCTGCGCATTTCATTCGTTGACAATATTGATAATTGATTATTTTCAGTAACACTTGTTATAGTGAAAATTTGATTCAAATCCTGCTGAGGTACATTAGGGGCAGCTTGAACACTGCTAAAGGCTAAGGCACCAGCCAAAGCGGCTACTAATATTACTTTTTTCATATTTAATACTCCTGTAGTTTAAAGTTATAGCGACTGTCATCGCCGTTTTTTCAAACCCTAGCCAACCTTTGACTAGGTGCTGAAACTTTTGTTAATTCACTCATGTGTTTATCTATTTTGTAGTAAAAGCCTCTCACTCAGCTTTGAATGTTGCGGTTCTGTAAAAAAATTATTGTTAACGAGCTTATTCGAGTTAATAGGTATAATCGCTAACATTTTGCCTTCTAAACCTTGTTGCTTTCTTGTTTCCCAGATGCTTTTAAACTGCCCTCTGGTTAATACACGGTTACCAAGCGAAGGATCAGCAAGTCTCGCATAATTATTATTAATGCCGCTTAAAATAGCGAAATGATCTTGCTTACGATGACTAACATACACCAGTACCGGAATTTTTAATGACTGTAAGTTTTCCCATGATGTTGCTAAACCAAGACCTTTAAAACCAATTAAAGGGAGTATCTTTTGCATATCAGAAAATGATGCAGCACCTTTCTTACCGGTTACTGATGTTAACAGCTCAAGTATTTCCTTCTCTGTAGTAGGTCGTTGATAATAGGCAGTTAAAACTGTTGCAATAGAAGCGGCACCACATGAATAATCAAGGTCTTGTTTCACAACGTTTTTATCACGTAATGTCTTCCAGCTTTGGATAGACGTTTGACTTGAGAGTGTTTTCGTATTCAGCATTACCGAGTCGGCTTGAGCTGTGCAAGCACATGCCATCAAAAACAAAATATTTAACAAATTAATAGTTTTCAATGTAATCATAATTAACCTCTTGTTAAACCAATACTTATAAAACTAGGAATTGTTGTCCTTATTATCTGAGCTAGAGCTATTTCCTTTACACCCCCAATAATCTTTCTTTATTGCACATAAAGATTTCAGAGTAGCCCCATAATCAACCTTGCCTAAATGCAGTTCGTCTAGCGTTTTTTTATTGAAGGTTATGGCATGTTTCACAAGAGTTGCGTATAACTTGTAAGAGTCACTTACATACACATCATTAATTGGAACGCCTTCAAACTGTGCTTGGCGATAGGTAGCGTAGCCTTCTGCAACCCAAGTAGGGGTGTTAATACGTGTTGTAAAATAGCCATATTTATCATGTTGTAAAATATGCACTAACTCATGAGCTAAATAGCTACTATCAATATATAAGTTAGATGTTTTATGTATAAAAGTTACATTTGCAAAAACAGGAGTTAAAGCTTCTGTAACTTTATCACCACGAGCACTTTCTATGAAAAATATCGGTCCTAACAACCATGAAATAAACCAATAGTCTTTAATGAAAAATATTTTTGTAGATGGAATTGGAGAGTTCAGATAATCGGTCTTTAAAAAGTTATAATGTATTTTTTTTAGTTTTGTCTCAATCGTATTTTTAACTAATTCTGAACCTTGGTAATAAAAAGTTAAGTTTTTGTAGTTAATCGTATTATAAAAAAGTATCAGGTAAAGAAAGATACATAACGAACCATAAAGCCAAGTAGTAATTAAGGTATTCCCTACTATTACAGCTTTAGCAACAATCCCAATACTGCGTTTCCAGCCAAAAACCGGGAAAAAAACATCTACAATTTTATCATTCATGAAAAAATTACTTACTTATTACCAAGCTCCCAAATAGAGACAAATGCGCTTCATGCTATATTTGCACTTTCTATCTGGAAGCATGGATACTATGCGTTCTACCGCTTAGTATTATTTACCACCCATTCCATTGAGGTGGGCGAGAAGGAGATTGGCCTGGTCTTGTAGCAGACGCCCAAGCTACAGCTGAAGCAAGAAACCTCATCCAAAATTCACCTTCTGTTGACCGCATTTCCTTTCCAGAAAGTCCTGCGACTTGATTCTGCTGAACATCCATAGTGAATACCTGATTCAAATCTTGCTGAGGCACACCAGGGGCAGCTTGAAGACTGCTAAATGCTAAGGCACCTGCCAAAGCGGTTGCTAATATTACTTTTTTCATATTTAATACTCCTTGTAGTTTAAAGTAATGGCGACTGTCATCGCCGTTTTTCAAAACCTAGCTAAACCATTTTAGCTAGGTTCTTGAAACTGTATAATTGTTAAAACAATTATTAATTTTTATCAAAAGCATATGACCAGCTTAGGTTTGTTTGCACACCTCCCAAGCCAGAAATATTTGGCGCAACATTAAAGTTAATGATACTTTTTTTGTTTAAAGCATACCCCATACCTAGATTTAGACTTGTCCGTGTTTTCGTTATTGAGACTTTCTTATCTTTTACTTTATCTGCTTGTTTTATTAACCAACTTATTCCTGTTGTTAAAGTAACTTTATGGTTAACTGCAAAACCAACAGATGGACTCAGGAGCAAAGCATGCCCCGGTCGATAGTTAATATTATCTTGCTTACGTTTTGCATTTAACTGTATAGAGCCTGTTAATGATAAAACGATAGGATCATACGTCTGGTATGTAGTACCGCCGAGTATTAATGACTTAGCATAAACAGTTGAAGAATCTTCTCCACCTTTCTCAGCAATCTGTAATTCCGTAAAACCTAGCAGAGCTGGTTTATTATCAAGATCTTTGCGAAACTGGTGATTAAGACCAAGCCAGCCACTTGAAAAGTGGTGCTTACTTTTAGATTTTATGTCATTTGTTTGAACGTTTCGTGCGCGTTGCTCAGATGCAAGCAGAGAAATTCGGCTATAAAGCTCAGTTTTTTTGGTTAACCCATATCTGGCTGTAGCGGTGATAACTAAAGAGTCACTATTTAGTTGCGGTTGACCCGCAGCTTGTTGTTCTTTATTTAAATATGTAGTAGAAAGCTGAAACCGCGTTTGCCCCTTTTGACTAAGAATATCCTCAATGCTCAGGGGTAATTCAGCGTAACTAATTGAAGTTAAAAGTACTGAAACAGAACAAAGAATGACTAGTCTTGAGTCTTGAGTCTTGAGTCTTGAGTCTTGAGTCTTGAGTCTTCACAATTTTAATTAGCCTTCAAATGGTTTACGAGATACTTTTTTCTTCTCTCTATTCATGAGGTGACAATAATAAACTTGGCTAATAATGTAAATACGTATAAACACGTAATTATCTATATTTATGCCTCCATGTAAAACCTCTGCCGAACAATTCAACTTATTCCTGAAAACTAAGACACATTACGTAATAATACCGATGCAAACCCCCTCTCTATAAGCTACTCTCTATATGTGTTAATCACAAATTTAACTAAAATTACTTATCAAAGGATGGATTTATGGATAGACGTGACGCATTAAAAGGCGCGGTCGTAGGCGCCGCTGCAGCCGCAGCTACAGTTAGTGTTCCTGCTATTGCAGCGAAGCATGAAAAGAAAATTAAAATCAATATGGTTTCTACTTGGCCGAAAGATTTTCCTGGGTTAGGCACGGGCGCACAGCGTTTTGCGAAAAGCATTACTGAAATGAGTGGCGGGCGTATGGAAGTTAAATATTACGCTGCTGGCGAGCGTGTTAAACCGTTTGACTCGTTTGATGAGGTTGCTTCTGGCAACTCTCAAATGTACCACGGCGCTGAGTATTACTGGAAAGGCAAGCACCCGGGGTTTGCTTATTTCACATCGGTTCCATTTGGTTTAACTGCATCTGAAATGAATGCTTGGATTCGCTTTGGTGGCGGACAGGAGCTTTGGGATAAACTAACAGCAAAGTTTGGCGTGAAAAGCTTAATGTGTGGGAACACGGGCGTTCAAATGGGTGGTTGGTTCCGCAAGGAAATGAAATCAGCCGCTGACTTTAAAGGCTTAAAAATGCGTATTCCTGGTTTAGGTGGCGATGTTTTGGCTAAGCTTGGTGCATCACCTGTATCCTTACCCGGCGGGCAAATCTATGAAAACTTGGTTTCTGGTTCACTCGATGCGACAGAGTGGGTTGGCCCGTGGAATGATAAAATCATGAAGTTTTATGAAGCTGCCAAGCACTACTACTACCCCGGCATGCACGAGCCAGGCGCTATGCTAGCAGTGGGTATGAATAAGAAGTGGTGGGATGGTTTATCCGCTGAAAATAAAGCGATCATTGAGGCTGCTGCGGCGAAAGAAAATGACACCATGATGTCTGAATATAATGCTAAAAACGGTGAGGCTCTAGAATCACTGATTAAAGAGCACGGCGTTAAATTACATGCCTTTAGTGATGATATTTACGATAGCTTCGGCGAAGCAGCTGATGAAGTTTTTGCTGATGTGAAAAAGCATAGCCCACTGGCTAAAGAAATTCACGAAAGCTTTGAAGCAGCGCGTAAAAACATTGGTAGTTGGACAAATATATCTGACCAAGCCTATGTGCAACAACGTAACCGTGTACTTGGCATTGAGTCATAACATTGTGTGAACTTTAGTAAAAACGGAACCTAGGAGTTTGTCCGAGAACTAAGACCGAAGCGAAAATCACAGAATTATCGAAAGAGGCGAATAGCACGGCTATTTAACGCTTTATGATGGTTGCGGGATTTGCAGTAGGTTTCTAGTTTTCAGGCAACTCCTATTGTTCCGTTTTTATTTTCCCAATTACAGCTATTCGATTAACGCCTATTAGGTGTTTTAGCTTAAAACCTCTCAGCTTTTAAGCTAAAATTCTTATTTTCCCTGTCAAGATTTTGAATCTATGAACGCAGTCAATCATTCAAATGAGCCAAGCCCATCAACCTTCTCATTGAAATCATTAATCAGGCTTATTTCTTATTGTATTGTAGCCAGTGTTCTATTTTTCCTTGCGAGCCGCTATCTTATTTATTGGTATGATTGGCCAACGACGGTTGAATCTTTACAGAATTTGTTTAGCAGTTCACAAGCAAATACTAAGGCATCGACCCGTAATTTGAAGGCACTTTTTTTATTGTTAGGCATAGCGAGCCTTGTTGCCATACTACTTTTTTTGACTAAAAAATCCACGAATATTGATCTTAGTTATGATGCAAAGCGCTTTAAAAACTGGTCATACTTTCTGATTAGAGCGGCTTTTTGGGCGGTATTTTTAGTCGGTACTGCGGATGCTTTAATTTCATTACTAAGAGTGGAAAACTTTTTAATTCCGCTAGCAGGACAAGAGCTCAATGATACTTTAGGGCTTGCCAGTAAACGTGGTTTATACGTTCATTACCCGCTTATTGTTCTCGCTATCATTATCGCTTTATTTACCCATTCACTAGGCTTTATCTGGCTCTCTTTTTTAGTGGTTCTAGCGGAGTTCACTATTGTGTTAACTCGCTTTATCTTCTCGTACGAGCAAGCCTATATGGGGGATTTAGTGCGCTTTTGGTATGCTGCATTATTTCTATTCGCCAGCGCTTACACTTTGATGGAAGGTGGGCATGTACGCGTTGATGTGCTCTACGCACGTATGGGTAATCGTAAAAAAGCATGGGTAAATGCAATCGGCTCATTAGTGCTTGGCTTACCTGTTTGTTGGGCAATTTTACACTACGGCGTTGGTTCACCACAAAGCAGTTTAGTCGCCCCTATCCTTAGTTATGAAGTTTCTCAAAGTGGTTATGGCATGTATGTCAAATACCTTATGGGCGGCTTTTTAATTGTTTACGCCGCTTCAATGGCTTTTGCATTTGTAAGTGTCTTTTTAAGCAGTTGTGCCTATTTATTCAATGAGCCAAATGCAGAATTGCCTAGTGGTGGTGAACTCGAAGCTCTTGCCGCGTTAGATGATACCTTAAAGATAAAACCTGGCCTTGAACCAGACCTAAAAAACGGAGCGCTTAAATAATGGAACTGTTATTTCTCGGCCTCCTGTTCTTCTTTATGATTTGGGCGTTAACCTCGGGATTTCCCGTGGCTTTCGCCCTCCCTGGCTCTGCCATTATCACCGTAGGTTTGGCAGCTTTAACGGGTTACTTATTTGCAGGAGACCCTAGCGCCTACTTTGCACAAGATGGCCCATCACAATGGTTAAGCGCAGGTGTTACCAACTTTAGAAGCCTTTACTGGATTGTTGAACGCGACACCTTAATCGCTATTCCTCTATTTATTTTTATGGGCATTATGTTGCAACGCTCAAAAATTGCCGAAGATTTATTAGTGGCAATGGCGCAGTTGTTTGGCCCTTTACCGGGTGGCTTAGGTATTTCAGTCGTTTTTGTGGGCGCATTGTTAGCGGCTACCACAGGTATTGTAGGGGCGACGGTTATCGCAATGGGACTGATTTCATTACCTGCCATGTTGCGCAATAATTATTCTAAGTCATTGGCGGCAGGCACGATTTGCGCCTCGGGTACGCTTGGGCAAATCATCCCACCGTCGATTGTATTAATTATTTTGGCGGATCAATTATCTAACGCTGCCGACCAAGCCAACACCATGCGCAAGGCTTTATATAAAGAAGCAACGGGCGAGTTCAGCATGCCTTCCAGCTTTGAGGTTGTTTCTGCCAGTGCTGGTGATATGTTCATGGGCGCACTAATCCCAGGAATGATTCTGGTCGGTTTGTACATGTTGTACATCTTAATCATCGCTTGGATAAAACCTGAAATGGCGCCGCCTGTTCCCTACGATGGTAAGTATGACCGCAAGTTTGCGCTAAATATTTTTCTTGCACTGATACCACCACTCACGCTGATTTTTGTAGTACTTGGCTCTATCATTTTAGGTGTTGCCACCGTTAATCAAGCAGGTGCAATTGGTGCTATTGGTGCAATGATTATGGCAAGTTACCGACTGCACACGGGCAAACACAGTACAGCCTATATCCCAACCATTATTGCTGTCATTTCATTGATTGCTATCGGCTTTTTACTCAACAATTATGACCTTAATATTAAAAATGTCACCAGTGATGATCAATGGTTAGGAATTAAGCTTGCAATGGTTGCAGTGGCTTTCTTACTCATTGCCGTGGCTTGGAGTACTTGGCGAGTCATTAACATTGATGACACCCTCAAGCATGTGATGATTGATACCGCTAAAATGACCTCAATGGTATTTATCATTCTACTCGGTGCTGCTATGTTAACCACCGCATTTCGTGGTTTTGGTGGCGAAGAAATTGTTAAGGAATTTTTAACCAGCTTGCCCGGTGGGTTTTGGGCGCAATTTATTGTAGTGATGCTGGTTATTTTTCTACTCGGCTTCTTCCTCGACTTTATTGAAATTGCCGTTGTGGTAGTGCCTATAGTTGCACCTATTTTATTATCAAACCCCGAAGCCAACATTACAGCAGTCTGGCTAGGTGTAATGATCGGCCTAAATATTCAAACCTCCTTCCTCACCCCGCCATTTGGCTTTGCGTTATTTTACCTACGCGGTGTCGCCGACAAAGTCGTTAGAACAATGGATATTTACAAAGGCGCATCAGCCTTTATTCTATTGCAATTAGTCGGTCTAGTCATCGTCGGGTTTAACCCTAGCTTGGTCAACTACTTACCTAATCGAGCGCATTTATTATCCGATACTGCGCCGCCTCCGATGAATCCCAAATTACAGCGCTGCCTAGAAAACTACACCTTGGATGAGATAGAAACAAATGGCGAATCAGTAAAAGCAGCTGTTTTCAAAGTCAAAAAATTAGACGTATCCTATCTACCAAAGGACTTACAAAGTAGCTTTGCTGACAGTATCAACGATGCTGAAACGGCACTCACAAAACTCGATACGGTGAAAATTGAAAGACAAGCGCTAACCGACTACAGCCTGACTTACCAGCCCCTGCAACACCAAGTACAACAACTAACCACAGCCATTACAAAAATCAGTGAAAAAATAGAACATGCAGAAAGTGACGATGAGAAGGTACAGTTAAT
>JALSJU010000097.1 GCA_026989145.1 Thiotrichaceae bacterium | reverse complement strand
AGCACCGTTGCTAAAGCGGCCTGTTTTTTAAGTGTATTCTCATAGGCTGACTGGCCTTTTAATACCAACGCACTGGGTATCGCAACAAATAAACCATTATTTCCAATGGTACTTTTTAAGCGATTATTCGCCGTTTTCTTTTTATAAATGAATTGGTTTTGTACTCGTTTAAGCTTGCCGAGGTCTAAGCTTTGACGAGCTAGTTGTCCGTTTGATTGCTTGGTTTCCGGTTGATTTTTTAAGTTATCACGCACGTAGTTTGACTGACTATTTTTGTTAAAGTCGCTCTGTAGCTGGTCCATTGTTTGCGTAGCGCTACAAGCACTTACTAGCAAGGCGACAAAAAAATAAAAACTTAGCGGTAAGATTTTTTGTTGAACGCTCATAGCTTTCTCCCCGTTAATCTTTCCATTTCAGCCAAAGCCTTCCAGTAGTCTGCAATGGCGCGTTGATAAGCAAGTTGAAAATTTAATGTAGTAGATTGTGTTTCTAAATATTGTGCAACGGAGCCTTTGTTTTCGCGTTGCTGAAGCTCAGCGATTTGCATCGCACGCTTGGCTTGTGGAATGAGTTTTTTGCCGTAAAGCGTAATCAGGCGCTGTGAGTTTTTTAGTTTGAAGATATTCACTTTAATACGATTACGAAAACTATTCTGCAAAACCTTTTTATCTTCTACTTTCTGTCGTTGGTTGAGTCGCGCTTGTTCTTTTATGGCTTTATTTTTGCTGCGATTAAAAGGTAGATTCATGCCAATGCTAACGGCAACGCCATCACGTCCACTGCGTGACAAACCCTGCACATCCGACTCACCAATTTGGGTATAACGCACCCCAAAATCAAAATCAGGTAGACTGGTATAACGTGCTAATTTTGTTTTAACAACACTTTTTTGTACTGCAAATTCAGCGATTTTAAGTTCTTCATTTTTATCCGCCCATTGATAAAGGCTAGCTAAACTGTGCTTAAAGCTCGCTGGCACGCGTGCATATGGATTAATGTTAAAACGTTGTTCGGGTGGACGATTGAGCAAAGTATTTAAACGGGTTTTCTCGGTCGTGCGGAGCTCTTCCAACAATTGCACATCGTAGGAAACTTGCGCATACTGACTTTGTGCTTTTGCCACATCGTTTAGGGTGCTGGCACTGGTGGCATAACCTGTAGTGGCAATATGCGTAATACGCTCTAGTACACGTTTATTTTGCAAGCTCAGACGAATCGCGTTTTCAATATAAACCAGTTCAAAGAAGGATTTTTTGATCGCTACGATAAGGTCACGACTGGCTTTTTGATAACGCACCTTTGCCATGCTAATGTCTTTTTTTACCAGTTCGCCTTTTAAACCAAGCTTACCTTTAAAGGGAATCTTTTGATTTAAAGAAAGTACCCGATCTTGTGGACCAAGACGGGTTTCAATGGGGTTAATTGACTCCACATAAGTAATCCGGGGGTCACTTAGTGCAACGGCTTGCGGGTATTGTTGAATCAAACTTTGCCATGCTAATTTTTTAGATTTTAAATCAGGGTTTGATTGCATTGCGATTTTGATGAGCTGGTTAAGCTGGCTAAAGACTGGTTTCTTAACTGCAACTTTTTTGTTAACTGTGATTTTTTTAACTATGCTTTTATTAACAGCGTGCTGAGGAGAGGCAACCACACTAGTCGAATAAACTAAGGATAAGCTGATGAGGATAGTGTTTATGGTTTTCATTTTTTATTCTCCGTTTGTGCTTTTTCTATTTCGATCTCTTTTCTTTTCCAGATTAAATAAATCGCAGGAATTACCAACAACGATAAAAGCGGCGCGGTAATCATCCCTCCTATCATGGGTGCTGCAATCCGCTGCATCACATCCGAGCCTGTACCCGCACCAATCATTATCGGTACCAACCCTGCAATAATAACGGCTACTGTCATTGCTTTAGGCCGTACTCGCATTACCGCACCTTCCATAATGCTGCCCTTTAAATCCGTAACAGTTTTTAGCTTTCCATCTATTTTCTTTTCAAGCATGGCGTTATTTAAGTAGATCAACATAATCACACCAAACTCAGCCGCGACCCCTGCCAGCGCAATAAAGCCAACAGCTACCGCTACTGAAAAGTTGAAATTGAGAATATACAAAAACCAAATTCCACCGGCCAAAGCAAATGGTAATGACAGCATAATAATCAATGCGGCAACCATGTCTTTAAATGTCAGATACAGCAGCAACAGCACGATTAACAACATCATCGGCACTACTAAATTAAGCTTTTCTTTCACCCGCAATAGATATTCGTATTGCCCTGCAAAGCTAATGGAATACCCTGTTGGTAGTTTGAGTTTGTCGTTTAAAGCAGCACGCGCATCATCAACATAGCTACCTAAATCAACATCGCGGATATCTACAAAGGTCCAGCCATTGAGCCGCGCATTCTCCGTTTTTATCATCGGCGGGCCTTCACTGATGCTGATTTTAGCCACTCGAGACAGCGGAATATGCGCGCCAGAAGGGGTCACTAAAGGCAACTCTTTGAGCTTATCAATATCATCTCGGCTGTGACGTGGATAGCGTAGGTTGATTGGGTAACGCTCTAAGCCTTCGACCGTTTGTGTGATATTACTACCACCCACCGCCGAACTAATGATGTCTTGAATATCTGCTATATTAAGCCCAAAACGTGCAGCGGCAACCCTATCTGGCACAATATTGATGTAACGCCCGCCTGAAACACGCTCAGAAAATACCGACGATGTTCCAGGTACATCTTTTAAAATCGCTTCAATATCCTTGCCAATCTCCTCAATCACTTTTAAATCTTGTCCCGCTATTTTAATCCCAACGGGGGTTTTTATGCCGGTCGCTAACATATCAATGCGCGTTTTAATCGGCTGCACCCATGCATTAGTTAAACCGGGAAACTTGACTAAATCATCCAGCTCTTTACTGAGCTTTTTTAAGGTCATGCCAGCTCGCCATTCGCTTTTTGGTTTTAATAAAATGGTAGTTTCCAACATGGTTAGCGGTGCAGGATCGGTGGCGGTTTCTGCTCGGCCCACTTTGCCAAAAACGCGTTCAACCTCAGGGACTGTTTTAATCAGTTTATCGGTTTGCATTAATAATTCTTGCGCTTTGCCGATTGACACACCGGGGAGTGTTGTCGGCATATAAAGTAAGTCGCCCTCCTCTAACTCGGGCATAAATTCACTGCCTATATTCTTTAACGGTATCCATGCAGAAATCATTACCAGTAGTGAAACTAAAATAGTCACCCAAGGCATTTTTAAACAAAGAGTTAGGATAGGCCGATACAACCAAATTAAGAAACGTGATATGGGGTTTTTGTTCTCATTCGGGATATTACCGCGAATCATGTAGCCCATTAAAACTGGCACCAGCGTAATGGCTAATCCCGCTGCTGCTGCCATTGAGTAGGTTTTAGTAAATGCAAGCGGTGAAAACAGCCGACCTTCCTGTGCCTCTAGCGCAAATATCGGGATGAAACTGAGGGTAATAATTAATAAAGAAAAGAACAACGCTGGGCCAACTTCAACCGCAGATTCTGTTATCACCCGCCAATGGTCTTGACCTTTGGGCATTTCGCCGTAGTCTTTTTTCCATTTTTCCAGATGTTTATGCGCGTTTTCAATCATCACGATTGCGCCATCAACCATTGCACCGATTGCAATCGCGATACCCCCTAGTGACATAATATTGGCGTTAATTCCCTGCCTTTCCATAATCGTAAAGGCAACTAAAATACCAATCGGCAAACTAATAATGGCAACCAATGCCGATCGTAAATGAAACAAGAATAAAAAACACACGATAGCGACTACAGCGAACTCTTCCAGCAACTTCACTTTTAAATTATCCACCGCGCTGACAATCAATTTAGAGCGGTCATAGGTGGTAATAATCTCTACGCCTTCGGGCAAACCTGCTTTTATCTGTTCAATTTTCTTCTTGGTATCTTCAATAACTTGTAAGGCATTTTCGCCGTAACGCATCACCACGATACCACCGACGACTTCGCCTTCACCATCTAACTCTGCAATGCCACGGCGCATTTGTGGGCCGATTCTCACCTTGGCAATATCCCGTAATAAAATGGGCGCACCGGTCTCTTTATTTAGGCTCACGGGGATGGTTTCAATGTCACCAATATTTTTTAGATAACCTTTGGAGCTGATCATATATTCTGCTTCGCCCAACTCCATCACCGAGCCACTGGTTTCCTGATTGGCTCTTTGAATAGCACGTTTTAACTGGCCTAAGGTAATGCCATAGGCACGTAGGTTATTCGGGTCTGCGGTTACTTGATATTGTTTTACCATGCCGCCGATTGTGGCGATTTCAGAAACACCTGGCACAGTTTGTAACTCAAATTTGATAAACCAATCTTGTAAGGAGCGTAATTGC
This sequence comes from Thiotrichaceae bacterium, assembly GCA_026989145.1. Classification (GTDB taxonomy): domain Bacteria; phylum Pseudomonadota; class Gammaproteobacteria; order Thiotrichales; family Thiotrichaceae; genus Cocleimonas. The sequence goes on along the minus strand of JALSJU010000097.1, from coordinate 6,454 downwards.
GATAAGTCGTGTTTATTGGTTCTATCGACCAGTGCGTATTCATAAACCCAACCGACTCCCGTAGCATCTGGGCCTAAACGTGGTTCTACGCCTTTGGGTAATTGGCTGGCGGCTTGGCTTAAATATTCTTGCACTCTGGCACGCGCCCAATAAATATCAGTGCCATCTTCAAAAATAATGTATACGTAAGAATCTCCAAAAAATGAAAAACCACGCACGACGGTTGCCTTTGGTACACTTAACATGGTGGTGGTGATGGGGTAGGTTACCTGATCTTCCACCACTTGTGGTACTTGACCGGGAAAGCTAGTTTTAACAATCACCTGCACATCAGATAAATCAGGAATCGCATCCAGCGGCGTTTTATTGAGTGAAATAATCCCCCAAACGGTTAACAGCAAGGTCATCATAATGACCAAAAAACGGTTTTTTATTGAGGCCTCTATAATCGTAGCGAGCATTATTTATCCTCAGTTAAGCGGCGGAAGCTGGCTTTTAAGTTGCTTTCAGAGTCAATCATAAACTGCCCTGACGCAACGACTCTATCGCCTTCGACCAATCCTTCTACGACTTCCACCATGCCGTTGGATTTCATCCCTGTTTGTATTTCTATAGGCTGATATTTAAGTCGCTCTGCACCCTCTTCACTGATGACTTTTACGATACGTGGGCTATTTTCATAATAAATCACGGCTTCTACGGGTACGCTTAAAACCTTTTTACTGCTGCTTAAAATGGATACGTCAGCAAACATATTGGGTTTTAGTAATTGCTTTGGCGTAGCAATTTGCAGGCGAACTTTTAGAGTGCGCGTCTTAAAGTTTAACTCTGGATAAATATAATCGACCTGCCCCTGCCATACTTTGCCCGGTACGCCTTGCACTTTAATTTCGGCTTTATCACCCACGTTTACCCACGTTAATTGGTGCTCAAATACATCAACAATGACCCAAACGGACGATAAATCAGCAATCGTGTACAACTCATTTTGTGGCGTAATGTACATGCCGTTTCTGATGCCTACTTTAACCACAACGCCATCGTGTTTGGCGATAATTGGAATAGTATTTTGTGACTTACCTTGTTTGGCAATTTTTTCAATCACTCTGTTCGGCACGTTTAAATCTCGCAGGCGGATTTTTGAGGATTCTGTTAATGATGAACCCCGTCCGCCCGATATTTTAGTGGTACGTCTGCTAGCGAGGATTAAATCTTTCTGCGCGGCAACGATTTCAGGCGAATAAAAATCAAGCAACGAGCGCCCTTGCTTTATAGGGTCACCCAGTGATTTTACATAAACTTTCTCTACCCAGCCTTTGGCGCGAACGTGCACATGATGCAAGCTATCTTCATTATAAGTGACTGAGCCGATAGTTTTAATCGCACGCGATAACTCCTGTTTTTTAACGGTAGCGCTACGTACGCCCATGTTTTGAGCAGTGGTCGCGTTAATGCTGATTTTGGGCAAACCTTTATCGTTCCCAGCATCCTCGGCCTCCTCATAAACAGGAACTAAATCCATTCCCATTGGTGATTGACCGGGCTCATCGCGACGAAAGTTAGCATCCATTGGGGCGACCCAGTAAGCAATTTTCTTCTCCTTTTTCTGCTTGGACTTTGCTTTCTGTTCTTCTGGATCAGCTTCTTTTAAGACTAAATCCATGCCGCAAATAGGGCAACTTCCCTCCTCACCTTTTACGATTTGTGGATGCATTGGGCAAACATAGTTAGGGTCTGAATGGCGTTTTGAATGCTCTACAACGCTGTCATTTTTAACATCATCAATACTTGCTGAGGCTGTGAATGTTTCATCGTAGTTTTTTGATGTTAACTTTGCGACAGTGTTGTCGTAGATGCTTTTATGTTCTGCTTCATCGGTAACAAACCAAGCAGCGGTCAGTAAAGTAGCAATAAGAACAACAAAGCTAAATGCTTTTAATATGTATTTCATGTGGTTTCTCTAAAACAAAAATATACAGGGCGGAATAAATTACGCTGTAGTGGCTATGTAAATTTAGCAAGGTGAGTTTAGGCGAGTTTTAAGAGATTAATGCGCGGTGGACGATAAAGAGTTGAGCGAGTTTTTGTGATATGAGCTAACTGAGAAGCTCGAATATATTGTGCAGGAGAGATAAATATAAGGTTAACAGTTTCAAACTTAATCGCATTAAGATTGGCTTGTGCCTGATCACAGTCACACTCATCGCAATGCGTACAAAGTATTTTTTCAGATTTTTCACAGCAGTCGTGATCCATTGGCATACTGCTTTCTACAACTTCAACTTCCATTATTGTTCTAAAATCAACCTGCATAGCACAAGAAAATGACTGTCCAACTGCGGAAATTAGCGGTGCGCCCATCATGGTTATAATGAGTAAAAAACTGGCTAATTTTTGAAAAGCTATGCGCATAAGTCTAGTTTACGTGATTTCAATTTTTTTGGATGCTTTTTTTGACTGAATTAGAATCAGTTGAACCTTTCAAAAACAATCCGCAACTAAGGAAACTGGATAATATTAGTTTTCTCTAATATACTTGACAAAAATAGATACATATAATCAAAACGGACTTATTATGGGCTTTACAAAACTACTAAGAAAAATCGCAACAGGTTCTTCAGAGCTAAACGTGGCGGACTCTTCAAAACCGATCAATATTACAGCAAAACTTTCAAGTATAACGGTTAAACATCAGGGCAAACCGATTGTTATTGAGCGCAATCAAGATACACACGCCAAAATTAATGATTTATTTGCGAAAACCTCCCGCCCTTGCCCGCCTTTTTGTGTTCAACCAATGATTATAGCGCCAGGTGTAGATACTATTGGCGAATTAGAAATGCTTGATTATTTACAACAAGCAGCCAATCAGACAGCGACGGATGAATCAATCTTAATTATTGATTCACGCATAAAAGAATGGGTTGATAAAGGTACAATTCCCAGTGCTAAACATATCCCTTGGACATCATTAGTTATTAGCAATGACAATACATTAAACGATGTCATATCAATTCTTAGGCAATCTTTTGGAGTGAAAATAGCCGAAGGCACTAATGCAGGGGAAATGAGCGAAGCCTTTGAGCGAGGTAATATCAGTGAAAAATTAGACTTTACAGAAGCTAAAACAATAGTCATGTTTTGTAATGGCAGCTGGTGCGGGCAAACGCCAGAAGCTGTACAGGCGTTACTAGACTTATCTTACCCTGCTGAAAAATTGAAGTATTTTCGTGATGGCATGCAAGGCTGGCTGTCACTTGGACTAACTACCATCACCTCTCAATCTAAAGCCAAAAAAGGTGCAGAGCCAGCTTGCAAATTAATTTCTAAATAGTACTTTATTTTGTTGATCTAGTTTTTCTTGAAGGTACTATAGAAGTAAGCAAATAAAGAGAGACTTTTGCATTGTATTTTGGTTACGAGAAAGTTTAACCTGTTTTTCTACGCCACTGACTTATGCAATACTTCATTGAAAAATGCAGACAGTTAGACAGTGGTTATATCAGGTTCTAGAAACTCACGATAATGAACGCATGGGTCGCTTGATGAATGCGTTTCTGATGCTACTAATTTTCCTTAATATCATCGTTATCATTGCTTCATCCGAGGCGCAAATAGATCAAAGATTTCATCATGCTTTTGTTGTTTTTGAAATTTTCTCACTGATTATTTTCACGCTTGAATATCTGCTTAGGGCCTGGGTTTCCATCGAGAACACGGCGTTCTCTCACCCTATCAAAGGACGCATAAAATACTTACTTACCCCCATGGCTTTAATAGATCTATTGGCCATTCTACCCTCTGTGTTTCTATTATTAGGTGCTGACTTATTAATTTTACGTGCTTTACGTCTCATACGTTTATTCAAATTAACCCGTTATTCTCGCTCAATGGATTTGCTACTAACCGTAGCGCGGCAGGAAGCCGATACGATTCTTTCCGCTATTTTTATTTTAATTATTCTGATTATTATAGCCGCGACAGGTATTTTTATGATCGAAGGGGATGCCCAGCCTGCTGAGTTTGGTAGCATCCCGCGAGCCCTTTGGTGGGCGACAGTAACACTTACAACCGTCGGGTATGGCGATGTAGTTCCTATCACCACTATGGGGCGTATTTTAGGCATCTTTATCGTTATTACAGGCATAGGCATTGCGGCATTGCCGGCTGGAATTTTAGCATCTGGATTTACCACCGAGATTAATCGTCGCCGGGAACGATATAAAGCATTTATCGTGGGTCACTTGCAAAACGGCATTCTAAATTCTGCAGATAAAGAGAGCTTGAATAAAATCCGCACCGAACTGGGTATAAGCCGCAATGATGGTGCTTTAATGTTAAATGAAGCACGTAACGAACAAAAAATATCGAGTAAGGTTTTTTGCCCACACTGTGGTAATGATGTACATATCCATCATTACCGAGAAAATAAAATACAAGCAAAGGAAAAGGTAACAAAATGAAAAGAATTGAACAACTGCAAAAATTATCCCGCGAACATCATGGCTCTTTAGTTATGGCTAAAAACTTAATGGAAGTTGCTGAAAGTGGCGATGATGCAGCGTTAATTGAGGCAATTGAAACCCTAAAGGCATATGATGAAGATGAGCTTGAAGTGCATTTTCAGCACGAAGAACGCACCATCTTTAGTGTGATTTTTAGAAACTATCAAGAGCACATCGCCCTAGCCACAACTCTATTAAAAGAACATGGTTTAATGCGACGTATGATTCCAGCAATAACACCTGAAACGGCTAAAAAAGATTTAGCCGACTTTGGCTTAGTGTTAAGAAATCACACGCGTATTGAGGAACGCGAGCTTTTTCCAATCATTGAAGCTGAATTTAGTGACGAAGAGCTTGCTGCGATACTAAACTTTGTTCCGCTAGATTGACAATCTACGCCAACCCACACTTACTAGACAAAGCAATAAGCATTAAAAAAGGCTGGCAGAGATAATCTACCAGCCTTTTTTAATGCTTATAACTGTAACGAGCTTTAACCCTGAGCTTGCATCTCTGCAGGTCGCACAATATCAAAACCAGACTGATACCATGAAATGATTCCACCGCGTAAGTTAAGCGCTTCTATCTCAGTATTTTGCGCAAGGTAAGAACAAGCTTGCCCTGAACGTGCGCCGCTTCGACAATAAATAACTATTTTTTTGTCTTTTGAAAGCTCGTTAACCTTCAAAGGTAAAGTATGAAGTGGTACAAACTCGCCACCTTCTATAATACCTTGAGCAAACTCAGCTTGCGAGCGGACATCCAGTAATTGGATGTTATCACCGTTATCCATCATTTCTTTTAACGCAGCTGCGTCGATTTCTTTTACGCCAAACATTCAATAAACCTTTATAAGTAAATACTAATAAACTTATATTATATTTACATAGTGAGTTAGTCAAGATATTAGTGCCTACTGGGTATGCGTTAAACAAACTATTTTATGTTAATCTGCCTGAACTAAAATCGTGAAACACCATCAATATAGTAATGAAACATAAATTTAAAGCCTTTCTACTATTTGCTAAGCTTATTGTTCGTTTTTAATATTAAAGCTGAGTTAGACCTAAAGTTACCAAAGGGTTTTGCATCCCCAGAACAAACCAGTGCTAGTCAGCAGCAATTCTTCGCGCCCTTAAAATCACAAATTAACGGCTTAAAAATTTTAAGAAAACTGAGAGCTTCAAAAGAGTATATTGAAGATCCAGAAGTCAGCGAATGGATTCGCGCCTTAGGCAATAGGCTAGTTTCTCGCTCACTTGGCTCAACCAGCCCATTCTATTTTTTAGTTTCTAAAAACACATCTCTTAATGCATTTGCAACAGAAGGAGGGGTCGTTGTAATTAATGCAGGCCTTATTTTAAAGAGCGATTCTGAAAGTGAAGTCGCTGCAGTGCTGTCCCATGAAATTGCCCATGTCTCACAACGCCATATCACACGCCTTAAAGCTAAGGCAGAGAAGATTGAATGGGGATCAAAAGCGGCACTTGTAGCAGGTCTAATTGCAAATACAAAAAATCCCCAGGCAGGACAAGCCATCCTAAATACAACGATGGCTACAATAGCGCACAAACAACTGGCCTTTACGCGTGAAGCAGAGGCTGAAGCGGATAGAGAAGGTTTACGCATTTTAACAAGGGCTGGGTATGACCCGCTGGCAATGCCTTCCGTCTTACAAAAATTAGAACAATTTGCTAATAACAATACTGCAGGTGTTCGCGAGTATCTACAAAGCCACCCACTTACACAACGGCGTGTCAGCGATACTTTTGTAAGAGCAAAGCGCCTTGGGAAGCACCAAAGGAAAAGTTGGCCCACATTTTTTTATGTACGTGAAAAAATTAGAGTACTCTCCAATTCGCCAATATCAACACCGAATAATGTAACAGCAAGCGTTAAACGGTATTCAATGGCTCAAACGCTAAACAAGCTATCAAACGTCAACTAAC
>JALSJU010000096.1 GCA_026989145.1 Thiotrichaceae bacterium | reverse complement strand
TCGAGAAGAAAACAAACTGGCGTTATTAGAAGTTTCATTTGATGAGCCATAAATGGTTGTTCCTAGCCAGTCGATATAATCATCACCAGGGTAATAATTCTTTGGATGATTCCAGTCTTGTGTATAGAATTTCATCCACTTTTCTTGTGGTGGGATAATCATTGGTGAAAAGAACCAAGTGATATTTGTAGCGCCTTCTCCTTTGAATAAATCAATTATGTGACGATAAGCATCACGAAAGCGTTCCGGGCCATCGGCTAAACCATCTTGTGGTTTATAGTTATTTTCAGTACCGCCATTATAAATGCCGCTCCAAGGAAACCAACTACCTTCCATTTCGACAGTGAAAGTAACTAAGAGAGGAATGATATCGTCATTGTCATCACGGTCATTTTTTGCATCATTTGCCCATTGCCTTAAATCATCATCCCAGTGCCCATCAATAATTGATTGCAGTGAGAAGTCATCCATGCAAACTCCTTCTGTAGCCCCATTATTAAGGAATTCCTGTAATTCAGATTTTGTAATTAAACGAGTCTCATTATGGGAAAATATTTGGGACTCAGTACAAACGCTGGTTAAATCAAGTGCATTCTCAGTTTCGCGAGCTTTAGTCGTGGGGTTTCCTAAAATATGTGGACTAGTCCAAGGCATAAGGCGAACGAATGGTGTTTTACCTGTTTCTACAACTTGGTGAATATTATAATAAGGATAGCGTATTTCAGGTTTATGCTGTCCGTCAGCGTCATTATACATCCAGTTATTAGAAAAATAAGACCATGCCGAAGGCTTACCAGTAAGGTCATCAAAGGTTTCAATCTTTCCAATACTTACTTCATCTTCTGGTGCACCAAAATTAGCAAATGAACCAAAATAGATTTGCCCGTCAGAAGGAGGGAGTAATTTTCCCGAGATCACTTTGTCATTCGATTTATTATTTTCAGAGTTAGCGGCACCACAAGCAGTTAAGAAAATAAAACTGAAGAAGAGAATGCTAGAAAGTATTGTTATTTTTAATAACGGGTTAATTTTTTGCATGGGTATTTCAAATATTAGGTTATTTTTATAATACCATTATAATACTGTGTTTTAGCTATTTGATGATAAATTGCCCGATGAAGCCCTTAGTTATTTGGATAAGCAAACATTTGAATACTCAGGAGAGCTCATTAACTTTTATTTTGTTTATTACCATAGAGCCTCCAGTATTCATCGGGTCTACTCTCATCTTGGTTCCTAAATGCCCCTTTTTAGATAGTATTCTTATTTTTGACAGGCATCATCTATCTTCCTTATTGTTTTCTGCTTTGTAATAACATTTAAGGGTATTTAGCATTTTAAGCTCACTTTGTAGAGTCATACTTATCGCCACGGAAGATATTGGTAGGTTGTCTCTAGAATGCGTTTTAATAATATGCCTACTTTTTTTTAAGTTTGTGGGATGTGAAAAGGCTATTTTCATATTCGTTAATTGAGGTAGTAAGCCGAAAAACCTTTCTATAGCATGAAAGATTGAGGCACTTGCTCCTGTTTTTTCATTATGGCTTTCTAAATGGATTAAGTAATGTAACCTTTTATTATCAATTAAAGGCTTAAACATGTCTAATTTTGCCCAAAACATAGTACCTGCAAAAAAGCCCCAGTCTTTATTTAAATCGTGATTTATAGAAGTTGTAGACAATATATTCTCTATAAAAGGGGTGTTACCATACATTAGTTTTTGAGCGGATTTGTATACTTCGATACCTCCCACTAACCCCAGGTCTTTATCTGATTCAAATTTAGATATTATTTCTTTAACTGTATGTTCAGAGCCAAATATAGAATCTATTAAAAGCTGAAACCAAAATTCACCGAGTTCACCGTCCCCTTTTTTAGTATGTATTTTACAAAGTAAATCATAATTTTTATCCTGCAAATGAGAAAGTAGCAGTATAAATGGGGCTATATCATAACCGCCACTGGTATAAGTAATAATTTCATAGTTTTTGATGCCGAAAGAATTAAGTGATTTTACCAAACTACCTTCAATAGTAGGAGGTACCGTAAAAAACAAATCACTTTTTAAAGGCACTGTTGTTATTCGGGATAGAATTGATGGAAGCATCTCTAAATAATAAACATGAATTACAACCGCAATCTTCGTGGTAGCAGCAATATTCCCATGGCGGTTATCGTCAGTATCTGAAATGTAGTTTTTATTTGGGAGGAGTTTTTTTGGTAAGCCAATATCAAGGAAATGTTTTAATGGTTTGCATCCATCGGTCATATAGTTTTTATGATACCAAATAGGGTCAAAGCAAGGACAAGGTTGGAAACCCTTTGATTCACCGCGCTCAATATAATGTAGTAAAGGGCTTTCATCACTTGATATGGTGTGTACACTTGCATACCAATGAGGAGAAAAAAATAAATTAGGTTGCCTACCTTCTTTTTCACCATGAGTAATATAATGGGTAATCCCCCCGCCTGTGAATTCTTTAGTATCAGGATATAGTCTAAGGTAAAAATTATTATCAAATAAACCACTGCGGTTAATAACTTGAATTTTTCTTCTAAGATTAAACTTTTTATAAAGATTTTCGATAAAATTTGACACGGTTTTTAAACTCTAAGTTGGATGAGACGAATATTATTGTTACCGTTTTATCCTAGGTATTGTAGAAGGATTGTTAGAGTTAGGATCCCTTTTGTAATACGATTATTGGCAGTTGTGTATCTTGTAATTTGGCTGCACTAGACTTATTGTGCAATAGAAAAAACACCAAATCATTTGATTTTGTCACTGAGTCTATTGCCTCAACTGATAATATCCATGCATTAGGTAAATAACGTTTTAATATTTCTTTGAAATCGTTGCCATAAATACGGTAATGGCCATGCTGTTCTTCTTTTGGGTATCCCCAGTCTGTAGTTCGTTCTTGAGTTGCAGGAGAGGGAACGGTAAGAAAAACAAAACCATTTGTTTTTGTGATTCTCAATAATTCATTTAATGCAGCATTATCATAAGGAACATGTTCCAGTACGTGATTACACATTACAATATCGTAACTATGGCTAGGTTTATCAATTTTTTGTAGATCTAGCGAGTTCTCCCCCCCGTAGGTAGATACCTCATATGAAGCAAACCACTCAGGCTCCACAGTACCATCCGGACTAAATTGAATAAATGATTTTCTTTTGTAGGAGTCCTCAATAAGTTTAAAAAAAACTTCTTTATAAGCTCTGTGCCGTTCTAATGAATTGCACTTTTCACAGCGTGGAGGCAGGCCACTTGCAGACATTCTCCCTCCTGGTCCTGCCCCAAAACCTTTATGGCCACAAATATTACAGTTGATATTCATTATGCCTATCCTTTTATATTAGCTTTTAGTTAATTTAATCTTGATTGATTAACTCTTGATTGATTAACTCTTTTACTCCTGTCTCTAAATCATAAGTAGGTACCCACCCTGTAGAATTTTTAATTTTATTAATATTTAAAATGTTTGAGCGAACATCTATCTTTCTTGAGTCTTTATATTTGACTTTAAACTGGAGTTCTATCCCTTTATAAAGTTTGATAATATCATTTATTGAGTGACCTATACCACTTCCTATATTATAGACACCAGCAGGTATTATTTTTTTTGAGATTGCAGTAATGCCCTGTACTAGGTCTAATATAAAAATATAGTCTCTGACTACATTTCCGTCACCCCATACTTCAATTATTTCATTGTATTTTATTTTATTTATTGTTGTATCAACAACACCCTGTAAATGTTTAGTGCCATGAGTAAGTGCCCGACCATAAGGGTTAGATATTCTAGCTATTTTGGCTAAAAAATGAAATCTTCGTGCATAAAAATTGATATAACTTTCTTGTATTTGTTTCGATAGGCCATAAGCTGAGATTGGTTTTAAAATGTCACTTTCATTACATAAATTGTCATTCTCTCCGTAGACTGTTCCTCCTGATGACCCATAAATAAAAGAATGGAGACAAGGCATTTCACTACAAGATTCAAGCATCATAACCAAGTTTTCTTGGTCAAAAAAATATCCTTTACTCATTTCATTTTCTAAAAGTGAAGGTGTTGATTTTCCTGCAAAATAAAATATATCTCGGATGTTTTTATACCTTTCAAATGATAGAACAAAGCCTTCTACACCTCCTTCTATTATTTCAATATTTTTCTCTCTCAACCGTAGGGTAATACTTTCTGAGAAAAAGGTATCACAAGCAAAAACAGTACCATATTTTTTTACGAGTTCGAGGCATAAATTAAAACCAATAAATCCTCCAGCCCCAACTATGAGGCAAGAAGAAGTTTTGGAGGTGGGGCTTGTATTAAGCATTTCGTTGAACCACTCCAAACCTTCTCCAATCATAGGCTATACAATAGCTTGTAAAATCTGTGTATTTTATTATATTGTTGTCCTGTTTGGATGAGAAAGCATTCTTGATGTTTGTGTTTCTACTTTTGCTAGCTCCAATGGAGCATTCGTCTAAAAATAAAGCATCAGTAAAAATCACTTCGCCAATTTCTGATAGGCTTGTTAGCATTAGCTTCCATAATTTTGTACTTTCTTTAATACAATCAAAATCTACGATAATTAAATCAAGCTTGGCTGTTGAAATACTAAGAGTAGACTTGAAGATTTCTTCGTTATCAGTAACTAATAAAGAGTTAAAGAAGGGGGTTGTAAATTCTTTTACAGTAGGGTCACTTGTTAAGATTAAGGCTTTTTCATTCCTATAAATATGATGATTGTTGGACAGTATTTTTAATAAACTTCTTCCAAAGCCAGTTGAATAGCATTCGGGGCATTTTTGACCTTGTTCAAATAGTTTGCCTTTCCAACCACATATGCTACAACGGTGACCATTTGTTTTTATTAGTGAGTCAAAGTCGTTATTTATGTTTTTCATGCTAAAGGGGTGAGCTATAACCGTATTTTCATTTAAAATAGCAGGTAGTTTAGGGAGTGTTTTAACTGTGATAGAAGCCACCTCTGGTATTTCACCTAATTCATACCCTAAGCTTTCAATATAGTAGGACATCTCTATATCCATGCCATTGTGAGGGGTTGCTGGGTTAAAGCCACCATGTTCTTTAATAAATGCTTTCTGAATAATATAAACACCACCCTGAACATGTTTAAAGATTTTGTTAGGGTTATTCTTAGCAAAGTCAGGGTTACGGAATTTTGAAAATTCTGGATGATTTATATATTCTCGACCATAAATATAATTTGGCATTTGCGAGTAATGGCCAGCCATCACGTTATCAGAGTTCTCTCTCATATGATCTATTAAAGTTCGTTCCCAGCCGTGTTTATTAATAAAGCCTTCTTTACTACAAATATAAATTGCAAACTCACTTTTACATAATTCAAGAGCAATATTTGATGCTGGCCCACAATATTGATTATTATATTTTCGAATTATACGTATATTTTCGTATCCTATAAATCTGTTACTTAGTTTAGACCAGAATTTATTATCACTATTATTATCAATTATAGTTAAAGTGAAGGGTGTTGTTGTATGTTTTAAAATGCGGCTAATAATTTCAAAGGTTTCATTTTGATCATCGTATTCTGACGTATTGTATGTTACCAAAATAATGTCAATAGTATAGTTTTCCCAAGTATCTAACATTACTTTCATTGACTTGTGAACCCCTACCATTTTATGAAGGAAGTTATGAGAGCGCTTGACCATTGCGCTTTTTTGTTCTGGTGACATTCCTAAGAGTTTTGTAACTCCATCAGCTAAAGTTTTTTTATTTTTAGCAGGTACTACAATAGCATCTACACCATTTGTTAAATAATCAGGGATTGCTGAAACGTCAGTTGTGATAATAGGTAAATCAGCAGCTATTGCTTCTAAAATCACGGTTGGGAATCCGTCCATATCTCCATTTTCAGCAATAACGCTAGGTACAATCAAAAAGTCTGCTTTTTTATAGGATTCTGACAGCTCTTTTGAATTTTCAATAACACCTTTAAAGTGAATATTTTTTAACTTTAACCTTGATACTTTTTTTTCATATGTTTTTTGTAATTCGCCATAGCCGTAGATATTAAATTCTACACTTTCCTTTCTTAATAGATTTGCAGCTTCGATTAAGTACTTTATTCCTTTTTTTTCAATGAATCGCGCTATAACTAAGCCGCTCTGTATTTTTTGTTCGCTATGAGAATTTATTTTATTATTAGAAGGCGTTTTTGAAACGTTAAAATCAGTTAAATTAACTGCTTGAAAATTAAACCCTATTTTTTTTTCAGGAACTCCTTGATCCATTAAGAACTGCTTATGAAAATCCCCATACACAAAGACTTTTAAACATAAAGGGTGACTTACTATCTCACTAATTTTATTTCTTTTTTTATTTAGGTGATGAAATAAATCTACAGCATGGGGCATAAAAGTAAAGGGTATGCCTACTTTTACTGCAGCAGGGTAGGTAAGCAATGTGACTGCTGGGTATACAAACTGGCTGTGGCATAGGTTTCTCTCATGTGCCACTAAAAGCTCAGCTAATTGATTTGAATCAGTGACATGATATGACTTGATTTTGAAATCAAGCTCTGCACTTTTTTCTGGGTCAGTTGAATAATAGACTTTTACATCAAAGCCTTGCTGTACCAACCACCTTAGCTCATTCATAACAAATGTCTGTGATAAAGCAGGGAAGTCCCATATTACATAAGCAATCTTTAATTTTTCGAGCCCTAAATTCACTCTCTCAGAAAAATTCTTTTGATAAATTTTAGAGAAAATACCATCCAAGCTAACAGTGGTCGTAATATTCTTTAAACTATTATTATCAAGAAAATAATCCACACCCACAAAAGGAACAACAGCAGGGGGGTAGTTTTTGGTATAGCGGATAATTAAATCCCAGTCAACAAGACGATTTAGTGTTGTGTCAAAACCGCCAAACTGTGTATATAGGTACGACCGGTGCATAAAAACATTTAGATCAATAAAGTTCTCAGTGAGCAGACTTCTTCGGTCAAATTCAGTTAATAAAATTTTTCGTTTATTTGAGTTGTTATTATGAATATCTAGTGCACAATATGCACAGTTCGTTTCATCGTCTTCACTAAAGATGGCTATCATTAACAAAAGGTAGTGTTTTCTCCATTGATTGTCACTATCCAAGTAAGCGATTAAATCGCCGGTAGCAACTTGTAAAGCGGCATTTCGGGTGGCACTAACACCGTTGTGTGTATTTGAAATTATTTTAATAAGTCCTGTAGAAATTTCTTTTTTATATTTATTCTTAATTAGTTTTATTGTGTTATCGACGCTTCCATCATCTGAAATAATGAGCTCATGAGGAAGGTGGCTTTGTTGTAAAACAGAGTCAATGGCGAGAGCGATAACATTCTCTCTTTCCCATGTTGGCATAATAACTGAAATTTTTAAGGCTCTAGTTTTTATAATTTGTTTTGATAGTTTTATCACCTCATCATTTAACAATTCATTGTCATCTTTTATATCGTATAAAATTTTAATAATAGATGATTTATGAGCTTTATTTGTATGGTTTTTAGGGTAAGCAAATTGAATGATTTGGTTCGAATCGAATACAGCTTGGCTAGAAAATTGTCTTCTTTCTTTTTCTCCATAGCGGATATAGTGTACTAACGGATTAGTTTTACTATTAGCAACATCTTTATTTTTCTTTAGATAACTATCACAATTAAAAGATGAGCTAGGTTCGCGTCCTTCGATCCAGCCAAAGTTACAAAAATGATTTAACGGGTTAGTATCAGCTTTCCATACATCATAATTGTGAAGTAAATAGTAGGCAGGTGAAAATAAACCAGATTTCGCAATAACCTGCTTATCCTTAATTAACCTTCTTTTTTCTTTATTTAAGAAGTATGAAATACTGAATTTACTAGGAATTTTTCTTAATTTTTTATATTTATTATTATTACTTAATACTTCTTCTAAAATCTCTTCAGCGTGATTAACTTTCGTTAATAGCTGATTAATTTTCGCATTAGCATTGTCAAGTTTAGCTGATTTCGAATCAAGTTCGGTAGATAGCCTTTTTGAAAGTGCTTCGGCCTGTTCAAAGCTCAGTGTCTTTTTTTCAATTTCACTCTTTGAAGCTGTCAACTCTTTTTTTAGATCGTCTATCCTAGAGTTTAAACTTTCTTCCTTGTCTACTTGAACTTCTATTTTTTGTTTTAGCTCAATTAGTTCTTTTAGTCTTATGGGTAGTTCCTCGCTAGGGGAGTATTTTCTAGCGGACCAAGTATTATCTGTTTGGGGAGGAGTAGAAGATTTTGAACCATGTAGCGAGATGATACCTTCTTGAATAAACTCATCCATGCCTGAAATAAACCGTTCGCCAAGATTATTTTTATTTGTTGCTTGTTTTCTTACCACGCAAATAGAGTTTATAAATTTGATGGAATGTACTTGTTCTAGTAATTCTGGCGTTAGAGTTGTATGGTACTTTTTATTAAAGCCAGCGATTAATTGTTGGGTTTTTTTATCAACTCCCCAGTGCTCGTGGTTAATAATATCGGCAAGTAATTTAAAAAAGGAAATGGATGAATGAGGGTTGAATAAGCCTCCTTCGTAGTTTTTCCAATAACTACAATGTAAATCTTCTGCAACGAATAAACCATCTTCTTTTATTTGTGGAAAGTATTTATCGAAGGTTTGGATTATATCACCTGATGTATGCGAACCATCATCAATAATTAAATCAAAACCTGTATTTATTTTTGTTATTTTTTGATAAGTTTTTGTTGCATTAGCATCGCCTACAACGATAGAAATACGAGGATCATCATATCGGAGAGATTCACAATCAGGATTTATATCACAGCCGATTATAGTTTGTGCTTTTTCAAAATATTTAGCCCATATTTCAATTGATCCGCCATTTTGAATGCCTATTTCAAGTAGGTTAATGGGCTTGTGACGATAAGGGTTAAATAAGCGATCATACTCTACAAGGTAGGAACTCCATTTATCGGATACTTTTCCCGTATGTGATGCATATAGTTGGGTCAGTGTTTTTTGTGTCATTGGCTTCCTAGTACTTCTCTCGCAAGGTGTTTGAAAAGGATAGCACACCTACACTTGCTTATTAATGATAAAATCATGAGTTCATCACTCAACTTTTCTAATCTGGTTATTGGATATTCAATTGTATTTTAAAAATAAAATTAAACAATTATTAGGCTTAAGCAATAATAAAGATGTTTCTTATAGTGCCTGGATAAAGTCTATAGAAGGCGAGTCGTTTGTGAGAGTGGGTAATGGGGGGGGGGATTTCTGTATTTCCTTTCTCCTGTTTGTGGAAGAGGCTTCAATCTCATTATTAAAACAAACGATTGATTCTATTGTTAATCAAGAGATTAATAGTTGGGAGTTGATTCTTGTTACTGATATTGGTATCAACTTTGATAGTTTAGGCGTACAGGCTTCTGCTGTAACTGTTATCTATGAAGAAAAATTGGCGACCCTCAATAAGTACTCTTGTATTAATAATGCGCTAAGGTCAATTCAGTCTGACTGGGTTACCTTTTTGGACGTGGGTGACTTAATCTCTCCATTTTTTATGCCATCTATTTCTCGTATTATTGATGAGAGTAATACGGCTGAAGGGGGTAAGTATTCAGCTATTAAAATTATATACACTGATGAGGATTATCTAGAAAGAGGTGAACGACATAACCCTTGCTTTAAACCAGATTGGAATCCTGATTATCTTGATAATTATAATTATTTTTCAAAAGGTGTGGTTTACCAAAAGGATTGTTTTAATGATGTGGGAGGGTTTAATTCTGAGTCTGACTCGCCTTACCATGACCTGGCTTTGCGTGTTACTAAGGGCTTAGCGGGCAAGCAAATTCTGCATATCCCACACGTTCTTTTTCATTTTCTTTTGCCTATTGAGCCTGAGGTAATACTGAGACGACGATATAACCTTGCTGAGCCAGTACCATTAGTTAGTATTATCATCCCTACTAAAGATAGCTTAGATTTGTTGAAACCGTGTGTTGAGGGGGTGCTTGAGGATACGGCATACAAGAATATTGAAGTTATTATTATAGATAATAATAGTCGTGATTTAGAAGTGTTAGAGTATTTATCCGACCTTGAGCATGATGCCAGAGTTTTAGTTATGCATTATGCGGATGACTTTAATTTTTCTGAGATGAATAATCAAGCGGTGAAGATGGCGAAAGGGGAGCTTATCTGTTTTTTAAATAATGATATTTCAATCATTAAAGATGATTGGCTGCATGAAATGACCTCAAATGCGCAACGTTCTGAGATTGGCTGTGTTGGAGCAAAGTTATATTACCCTGATGGGATGATTCAACATGCAGGCGTTATTTTAGGTTTAAAAGGTTATGCCTCTCACGCGCACAAAGGATTTGAGGGGAATAGTAAAGGCTACTTTAACCGATTAGTTGTAACGCATAATGTGTCGGCAGTAACTGCTGCTTGTTTACTTGTTAAAAAATCAATTTTTAATAAGGTTGGGGGCTTTGATGATAAGAATCTAAAGATTGCATACAATGATGTTGATTTTTGCTTAAAGGTGCGTGAAGCGGGCTATCGAAATCTTTTTACACCCCATGCAGAGTTGATTCATCATGAGTCAAAATCACGTGGGAAAAAGCGTAATAAAGAGCAAAAAAAGCAGTTAAAAAGAGAGTCGGATTATTTAGTAAAAAAATGGGGAGAGCATCTTTTTTCTGATCCTGCTTATAATCCAAATCTTACTTTATTACGTGAAGACTTCTCATTAGGCTTGGATAGAATAGAACATGACTAAGGAAGAACCATTAATTCAAGTGATTGTATGCACCTATCAAGGTGAGAGGTTTATTACAGAGCAACTTACATCTATTTTGGATCAAAGTTATGTGAATTTTGAAGTTCTGGTTTTCGATGACCGTTCTACAGATCAAACGTGTGATATTGTGGGTGTTTTTTGTCAGAAATTTTCTAATATAGTCCTTTATAAAAATACTAATAATTTAGGCTTTTTAGGTAACTTTGAGCAAGCACTGAATAGCGCTTCAGCGGCTTATATCGCTCTATCTGATCAAGATGATATTTGGCATAAAGATAAGTTGCAACTTTGTATGGAGGCTTTAATGGATCTCGAAAAGAAACAGCCGAACCTTCCTGTATTGGTTCATTCTGACTTGTCTTATATTGATGACAAGGGGGAGCAAATACATGGCTCTTTTTTTGAAAAGAAAGGATTAACTTTGCCGAACGAAAAATCATTAAGTCATATACTGGGGCATTGTGGCGTGATGGGTAATACGATTTTAATGAATCGAATATTGGTGGATAAGGCCTTACCTTTCCCTGAAGGGCTTAAGTATCACGATTATTGGTTTGCAGTTGTTAATGAGATTTTTGGTATACGAAAGGCAATACAAAAGCCGCTAGTTGGTTATCGCATTCATAATGATAATAACAGCGCTAATAATAGAATTATAAAAACCCGTAAAAGCTGGTTCAAAAAAAGAGCTGAATTAGTATTGCCTTTTATGGATGATCATCGTGAAATCGCATTACAAAAATTGCTTTCAGAATATCCAGTGGGTGAAGAAGATTATCAGCTAATTCAAGGTTTTTGTAATTATCTTACTTTTAAAGGGAGTAGATTATCCTTATATTTGTTTTTACTGAGGAAAGGTTTTTTTAAAGAAGGGGTGGTTTTTAGGTTGGCTAGCTTGTATCGAATTTTGTTTACGACACGTTATGATCGTTAAGCTTTTGTTTAATAATTTCGTTGATTGTATCAATGATATCCGAGGGTCTTTTTTTGTAGGGGTTGTAGTATTGTGTATAGAGAATATAAGCTCCTGCAAATAACTCTTCTTTAGTCAGTTTTCTTTTTCTGCGCTTGCATATTTGTTTGTCTATCGTAAGCCCCCAGCCTGAATAAAATGGTACACCATAACAAATGACTTTTTTATCCAGAATAAGTGCTTCCATTCCCATGCCGGATGTACAGGTGTAGATAATATCCATTTCTTTTAGTAATGAAATTGGGTTTATGTCTTGTGAAATCACCTCACATTGTTTGGGTAGGTCTTTCAGAGAAATACTTGATTTCTTTTTACCCGAAAGTACATCGGGGTGTATTTTTAGGTAAATAGAGGCGTTTGGATTATCGTTAATTGCATCTTTTATCATTTTATCAATAGTGGCTTCATTTGCTAAGCCATACTGCAAAGAGGCATCTCCTGCGGTTTGAGCAATGATAAGCACTTTAACTTTATTGGCATTGTTGAAAAAGTCATTCTTGAGTTCTGGGGCATGGTTATATTTGGATATATGGTTTTCTTTTATCAATGCAATAGCTTTTTCTGCAGTCTCAATTAAACTAGGTTCGCTAGAGAAGGGGTAGTTATTTAGCATATTTTCTAATTTAGAAGGGGCGGTAGCATCAAGGTAAAGACCAATATCATCTTCAATCAATGAAAATGAAGGTGACTTGTTTACCCCAAGTCCAACGGAACGAATGAAACCGTCTTCTAAACGAATCAGTTTTCCTCCATATTTCTTCTGTTTATGAAAGGCATATTCTCCTGTTTTTTTTCTTCCCCAGCCAAAGTACATTTTCGTAGAGTAGGGAGCGATAAAACTTAAAGCGTAAAAGAGGGCATTTCTGACCTTAGGATTGATTCTAAAGAAGATTAATTTAAGCCATTGAGGTGTTGAATTTTCCATACTTAAAAATAATACCACGCAAGAATCTGAATAGTATCGTCATTGAGCATTTCAAAGCTTTTTGAGTGATTTACGAACATGATCACAAGAATGTCTGATGGTACTAAGCATAACCGTGTGCGGTAGAGTTCACTAAACCTACGGGTGAAACGGAATTTTTTCGAATATACTGTACAAACTAAAACTATGAAACCAAAGTCTTGCACTCTCATTCGTGATTCTATCTGGGGATTAGGATTAAAACTGATACTTAAGCCCAGTAGAAATTCCTAACGATGTTTTACGTTTGCTTTTTAGCGGATTTTCGCTAATTAATTGAGTGCCTAGGTTGAAATGTATTTGTTTATTAAATTGACTGTCCAAGCTTAGGCCAATGGCTGACCATTTTTTGCCATCGGGGTCGGCAATGGGGTTGAGTCCATCTTGGGTTCTTAATAAATCAAGTTCTGTAATTTTCACCCATGTTCGCCAGAAGTCACCGTTGTCTTTAGATAATATACCTCCTAGGCTCAC
This sequence comes from Thiotrichaceae bacterium, assembly GCA_026989145.1. Taxonomy (GTDB): domain Bacteria; phylum Pseudomonadota; class Gammaproteobacteria; order Thiotrichales; family Thiotrichaceae; genus Cocleimonas. The sequence continues at coordinate 34,124 of JALSJU010000096.1, read as the reverse complement.
CATGGTGCTATCTGAGTCTATACCGTATCCCATTGATGTGCCGAGGTGGCGGTAGCCGTCTAAGTAGAAGTCGTGGTTGTAGGTGGTGTTGTTTCTGTCTTCTCCTGCAAATATGCCGGAGCTGGTATCAACCCATTCTGCGTAGCCGCGCCAACTGCCTTGGAGTGTTTTTGAGTAACCTGTGACCGATGCGCCTAGTTGTAAGGTTTCATTGCCACCAAAAATAGAGTCGCCGGTATCTTCGGCTAAATATTGGCCGTATAAAGCGTAGGATTCATTGCTGTTTTTTAGCGGTAACTTCCAGCGCATGTCGATTTGCGCAAGGTTGTCACCGAGGAGCCGGTCACCGTAGTTGTTTTTGTTAATACCAAAGAGCGATTTGGTTAGGGCCGAGAGGCTTTCATTACTGCCTTTGCCGCCCCAAACTAAAGTGCGGCTTAAACCAACCTCGAAATCTTTAAAGATTTTTGGCTTAAAGTTATAGCGAAAGCCTATGAGTTTGGGCTTGGATACATATCTGTCTTTTTCAAGTAAGCCTACAAACATATGAAAGTTGTTTGGTCCAATCCAGTTGAATAATTTGCTTTCAAAGGCTTTAGAATGAATGTTTTGTAGTGAAATAGCAGGAATAGGGCGGGCATTATTGGAGAGTATAAAAGAGCCATCCCAGGCAGGCCCCCACCAACGGGATTGCGTGCCTGCGGTAATTTTCCAGTTGCCTAGTTCACCTGAGAGGTATGACTCATCAAGTCGAATAGGGGAGTCATTGGGGTGGATAACATTGGAGTTGGTATTAATAATTTCAGCAAAATTATCATCGGCAGTACTAGTTGCTTCATTACGGTTATGATCAGAAAATAAATAGCGTTGGATTCGCGCCTGTCTTGCGGCAGTTATTTTAAGTCGCGCATCAATATTTTTCTTGCCCCAAGAGCCAGCCACCCAGTTGAGGTATTTTTCACGACCGTCACTTGAAAAATCTCTAATTAACAGTGCTTTGCTGTGGATCTTTCCGCCCACGCTTAAATTTGTGTAGTTGGTTTTTTTCTTGACAATTGAGTTAACGTATTTTAATGCGGCTTTTACGGCAGGTTTTAACACTTCACGTGCGACGGGCTGCCTGAGTAAATCATCAATATCTTCGCTAGCCAGTGGCCATGTGGTGAGGGGAGATTTTAAATAGCCAGCATCGGATAAAACCTGTAAGTTGTGGCGTAATCGCATGTCGCCAGGTTCTAGCCAAGGTTTTGCAGCGAGAATATTTGGGTAAGTTAGTGTAGCTAAAATTATGATGAGAAAAATTCGCATAGCGACCCCTTGTTTTTTTATTATTTAACCGGATTCAGTGGTGACCTGAAATCAGGATGTTTTTTATGCATAGCTTAGGTGGTATTTCAATCACCTGAGCTTTGAAGTTTTTTTAACTTTTCATCCAACGTCGCTTGTAAAGTATCAATTTCCGAAGAGAGTGCATCACTTTCACTATTGATGTACGATCCACGTAGCATCTCGCTAGCAATATTTATAGCTGCCATAACGGCGATTCTCTCCGCTCCTAATGCTTTGCCCCCCGCACGGATTTTTTTCATACTATCGTCAACGTGTTTAGCTGAGGCAAGTAATGAATCGTGTTCACCTTCGGGACAAGAAATTTTATATTCTTTGCCCATCACATGAACGCTGACGGGAATGGTGTTTTTAGTCATGCTTAACGTCCTTTGGGTTCAAGTTTAGGTGACTTATGAAGACTCGGCTGATTTTAAGCGCTCAACCATGCCTTCAATTTGTGTGCGAACCTTTTCATTTTTATTTAATAGCTCAGAGCGCTCAAGCATTAATTCTTTATTGCTGTTTTGGACGGTTTCACAATGAATCAAGAGTTTTTTAATGGTTGATTCAAGCGTATCCACTTTATTTTGCAATGAGTTAGATTGTGTGTCCATAAAGGCTCCTAAGCAAACAGCGTTCTAATAAGCGTTTAATAGTACAGGGTTTAGTCTGACTATTCAAAATTTCTAGCAAAGAGCTTAGTGCTTTGTTTTTTCAGTTCTAAATTATAGTCGCTTATTAGATATTTCTAACGGTTTTTTACATTTAACCTCTATGCTAATCCTGTTATATTTGTTTTCACCCTAGTCATAGTATAAAAAAATAACCATGAGCAAATTTTGGAGCAAACGCACCCACGAGCTAGACCCGTATACGCCGGGTGAGCAACCGCAAAACCAGCAGTATATTAAGCTCAATACTAACGAGAATCCATACCCACCGTCACCCAAAGCGATTGATGCAATGCGTGCAGCAGCGGATGAGGATATGCGTTTGTACCCTGACCCAATGGCGAAAAGCTTAAAGCAAGCGGTAGCTGATTTTTATGATTTGGATGTGTCAGAGGTGTTTGTTGGAAATAGTTCGGATGAGGTTTTAGCGCATACTTTTGTGGCGTTATTGAAAAAAGATAAGCCTCTTTTCTTTCCTGATATTAGTTACGGCTTTTACCCTGCTTATTGTGGTTTGTTTAATATTGAAACGACACGAATTCCGTTGGCAGATGATTTTACGATCAACCCTCAAGACTATGCAGCCGATAACGGCGGTATTATTTTTCCTAACCCTAATGCACCTAGTGGCATTGCACTTTCATTAGCGGATATTGAAAAAATATTAATGGCAAATCAGGACGTGGTTGTGGTGATTGATGAAGCCTATATTGATTTTGGTGGTGAAACGGCTGTGCCGTTGATAAATAAATATCCTAATTTATTAATTACCCAAACCTTTTCTAAGTCACGTTCATTAGCCGGTTTACGGGTCGGTTTTGCAATGGGGCAAGCGGATTTAATTAATGGTTTGGAGCGGGTTAAAAACTCGTTTAACTCCTACCCGCTTGATCGTGCTGCAATTGCAGGTGCTACCGCATCCATAAAAGATAAAGTTTATTTCGATGAGACCTGTCAAAAAATAATCAATACACGAGACAAAGTGAGCAAAGCGCTAGAGCAAATGGATTTTAGCGTGTTACCCTCACAAGCTAATTTCGTTTTTGCCAAACCGAATAAAGCCGATGCCGAAAAACTCTATTTAGATTTAAAAGCAGCAGGTGTGTTAGTGCGTTATTTTAATTCGCCTCGAATAGCGGGTTATTTGCGCATAACCATTGGTACAGATGCTGATATGGATGTGTTTTTAGAAAAATTAGCAATGCTGACCTAGCCCGCATACTGCATGAAGGCGCTCTTGAATTTTGACTTATTCAGTTATATCAAATGGTGAGGCAACTTTTTACCGTTTTCAATAAGCTCAAATTATGATGATTGTGGAATTTGCAGTAGGTTTCTAGTTCTCGGACAAGCTCCTAGTGCAAACAACGGGCTATCTTCTGTCCTGTTTTTTGCAGTATCGTAAACACGGTATTTTTATTAAGGGCTACGTTAGCCCCTAAAATATCAATGGTTTCAATGTTGACTAAAGTCCCTTCAGTAATTGCTTTAATCCGCTCAACCTTTACGCCTGGGCTACTTATTACACAACGGATGTTTGCATTACGAATTTTTTTGCGAATACGGTTAATGCTTTTACTACCCGCCGAAACCACCTCATGAAAATCAACAATGACTGGTTTTTGTAAACCAAACTGTTCTGCGAAGTACTGCCATGAGTTGTGAAAAACAATATAGGGCTGTGTTTTTACAGGTGCTAACTCAGCTTGAATTGTTTTTTTTAGTTGGGTGAGTTGTTGATTAAAATGTGCGAGATTGCTTGCATAAAATTGTTTGTTTTTACTGTCTAATTTACTCAGGGTGGTAGCAATATTAGTCGCTAATATTTGTAGATTTCTTGGTGATGTCCAGATATGTAAATCTTTTTCATCGTGCGTATCGTGGCTATGTTGTTCATTTTTGGATTTAGGTTTTACGGTGTTAGCAGCGCCATGATTCCGCTTACCCACATGATTTAAAAGCTGAATATTTTTATCATCTGCCAAAGAAATAATATCTGTGTTAGCTAACTTATTATCAAAGGCATGATTAAGCAAACGCTCAAAGTTTTCATCAATTCTAAAAATCACATCCGCTTGTTTTATGCGTGAAATATCGGAGGGCTTAAAACTATAGGTATGAGGTGAGGCGTAATCAGGGATAAGTTGAGCGCTTTCAACGTGGTCGCCTGCGATGGCTAAAACTAAGGCTTGAATCGGTTTAATCGTACTAAGAACCTGTAGTTTATCTGATGTCTGCGGGGAACCTTTTTCAGGTGAATCTCCTCGGTTTTGCGAAATAAAAAACAAGCCGAGTAGACATAGAATAATAATAAAGAAAAAAGGTACAATACGGCGCATGTCTGCATCCCTTACAAAAGAAACGATTACGAAAGAACGGTTGGCCTCTCTTACGCAGATAAGCTTAAACCTCCAAGGCAAGAGCATTCTGCATGATGTCAGCCTAGAATTGCAAGCTGGAAAAATACTAACTGTGATTGGCCCAAACGGAGCGGGTAAATCGACTTTAATTCGTGTTTTGTTGGGTTTACAAGCACCTGACGCAGGTGAAGTTTGGCTTAAACCTAAACTACGTCTTGGCTATGTGCCACAAAAAATAACTATAAACGAGCTAATGCCGTTAACCGTTGAGCGTTTTGTAGCATTGGCAAAACATAAAAATAATAATGAAGTAAATGACGCGCTGGCTGAAGCGGGTGTCGTTCATCTGAATAAACAAGCGATCACTAGTTTGTCGGGCGGTGAGTTTCAGCGGGTTTTGTTAGCACGCGCGTTATTGCAAAAACCACAGTTATTGATATTGGATGAACCCGCTCAAGGCGTTGATGTAATTGGGCAGGCAGAGCTTTATGAGAAAATATCTGCACTTAAAGATAAGCATGGTTTTGGCGTATTAATGATTTCACATGACTTGCATTTGGTGATGCAAAAGACCGATCAAGTGCTGTGTTTAAACCAACACATTTGTTGCAGTGGTCAACCGGATGATGTCAGTAACCATCCAGAATACCAGCGTTTATTTGGTGACTTGCCAGCGGCAGGTTTGGCTGTTTATACGCATCAGCATGATCACTGTCATGATTTACAGGGTAATGTAGTAACGGGTAGTTGTAAGCATCCAGAGCATAATGGCTCGTCAGATGAACAAAAGGATGCGCCGCATGGATGATTTTATTCTTCGAGCGCTATTGGCGGGCTTAGCGTTAGTATTAATTGCAGGGCCGTTAGGCGTTTTTATTTTATGGCGGCGCATGGCTTATTTTGGCGATGCGCTTTCTCACTCGGCTATTTTAGGCGTTGCGCTAGGTTTTTTGTTATCTATTAATTTCAATATCGGTATTTTAATTACCACGATAACGATGGCAGTATTGCTGATTTTGTCACAACGAAAAAAACAACTCGGCAGCGATACCATGCTCGGCATCTTGTCACATAGCGCCTTGTCTTTAGGGTTAATTGTAATGAGCTTTGTACAGAAGCGGGTAGACTTAAATGCGCTGTTATTTGGTGATATTCTATCGGTAAGTTGGCAAGATTTATGGGTGATAGGTGCAGGTGTAGTGCTGATTTTGGGCGTGTTAGCCTTTATTTGGAAACCATTGCTATCACTCACCGTGCATGAAGAATTAGCCCGCGTAGAAGGCGTAAACGTAGCTTTAATTAGCGCACTTTACACCTTGCTTATTGCAGTCTTAGTGGCTATTTCAATGAAGATTATTGGCGCGCTGTTAGTGACCTCATTGTTAATTATACCCGCTGCCACGGCGCGAAAATTCTCATCAACGCCCGAAGGAATGGCAGTACTTTCAGTAGTGGTTGGGATGATTGCGGTGATGCTTGGCTTAAGTGCATCAATGCTTTGGGATACACCAGCGGGGCCGTCAATTGTTGTGGCTAGTTCGGGCTTGTTTTTAATCAGCCAGCTTGTGGGTTCACGTGGATAAAAAGGAAGTCCACGAACGGCACGAAAAAACACGAAAAAAGAAATATTATTTCGGTAGTTTATATTTTTCGAGAGTTTTGTGTTTTTCGTGGATGTCTTCTAATTATTAATGCTTCTTTAGATCACGTTAGATATTTTGACTGTAGAGTTCACCCGAATTGATACTCAGAAACCTTTCCGCTTCAATTTCTTTCCTATTTAAAGTACCTTTTATAAAAGATAATGGAAGATCGGGTTTTCATAGGCTATTTTCCCAATTTTAGCCCAGTATTCAATTTGCTGCTGTGCCTTACCATTAATTCTCGCATCTTCGATTAATTGATCTGAAAGTTTTATTGCTTGTGGCATATATTCACCGTTTTTTATTTTTCGTGAATTTCGTGTTTTTCGTGGACGTCTTTTAAAAAAGCTTTAGCCTGATCTGCATCTGTAACAATCTGTGTTTTTAAAGCCTCAAAATCATCAAACTTTTTTTCTGCCCTTATAAATCTAACCAGTTCAACGCAGATATGCTTTCCATAGGCGCTAAAGGCTTCATCGGTAAAATCAAATAGATGGGTTTCTAAGCGGTTTTCTGTGCCATTCACGGTGGGGCGTGCACCTAAATTTGCTACCCCGAGTAACGGTTGGTCAGACTTTTGGTTAGAAAGACCTTTCACCTTCACTGCATAAACACCACGTGCAGGGGCGATATTGTTGGGTACACGCAAATTCAAAGTAGGGAAGCCAATGGTTCTACCGCGTTTATCGCCATGGCGTACCCTTCCTGAAAGTTGGTAGTGATGCCCTAATAGTTGATTGGCATGTTCTATATCGCCAAGTTGCAGGTATTTTCGAATTCTCGTACTGCTGATGCGTTGGTTGTTTTGTTTGAAAGTTGATGCATCGGAAACTTCCATTCCTGCTTGGCGCCCCATTTTTTTTAATAGCTCAAAATTTCCAGAGCGTTTATACCCAAAACGAAAGTCATCGCCTACTGCTAGATACTTTACTTTTAACTGTTCTAGTAGGGTTCTCTGAATAAAATCCTCAGCGGAAATGCTGGAAAATCTTTTATCAAATTTTAGGCATAAATAATTATCAATGCCTAGCTGATTGAGTAAGCGGATTTTATCCCGCATAGGAAATATTCGTGCAGGTGGTTCGGGCATAAAGAACTCTGCGGGGAGTGGTTCAAAGCTAATAACAGTCAGGGGTAAATCAAGTGACTGTGCTTTCTTCTTAAGTTTAGCAATGATTTTTTGATGCCCAAGATGCAAACCATCAAAGTTACCGATTGTGGCTACGCAATGAGTTTGCGGCTGAATAGCATTTATTCCTCGAATGATTCGCATATGTTAAGCTAGGCCTGCAAAGTTTTGTTGGCGTAACGCTTCGTAACTGACGATGGCGACGGTGTTAGATAGATTGAGGCTGCGGCTATCTTCTAGCATTGGTAAGCGTAATTTATTTTGTGTAGTAATCGTCTCTAAAACCTCAGCAGGTAAACCACGCGTTTCTGGTCCAAACAGCAAAACATCACCTTGCTTAAAACTTATTTCAGTGTAGTTTGTTGATCCTTTAGTGGTTAAGGCGAAGAGGTTCTTATTTTTCATTGCAGCATTAAATGCCTCAAAGTTGTCATATTCGTGAATTGTCGCCGCATCCCGATAATCTAAGCCTGCACGGCGTAAACTTTTTTCATCCAGATTAAAACCTAAAGGGTGAATTAAATGTAAACGACAGCCAGTATTGGCACATAAGCGCATAATATTACCCGTGTTGGGCGGTATTTCAGGTTCGTAGAGGGCTATTTCAAACATGGTTGGCCGTATATGGGAGTAAGTTAATGCTTCATTATGAATTTAATACTGTTAGGCTTCAAGTGGACTCTTTGCCCATAGCCTCCGGATAGAATAACAATCAAGTATTTGTTTAGGGAGGGGGGGGGAAGAATCAAACCCCCGACTATTATCGTATTTCTAATAGTTATTTAGCTTGTGTTTTCCTTGAATACTTCTATAAAGAGTTAAGTGTAACCTTAATAATTTATCAGATAGTAAATATGACTTATCGAACGCCAACTCTAAGCCCTTTTTTTGATCTTAAAGTAGATGATAATAAACAAAAATACCTTGAAATATACTCACGGGGTATCGAAATACTACGCTTAACAGCGTTAAATAAAGGAACTGCTTTTACAGAGGAAGAACGTATTGAATTTGGCTTCGAAGGACTTCTCCCTCCTGTTGTGGTCAAGCTAAAAGATCAAGTTAATAGACTCTATGTCGGCTTTACCAGTCAAGCATCTGACATTGCTAAATATCAGTTTTTACGAGCAGTTCAAGAGCGTAACGAGGTATTGTTTTACGCACTTATCTCCAAATACTTAGAGGAGATGATGCCTATTATTTATACGCCTACAGTCGGTAAAGCTGTTCAGCAATACAGTTCGCTCTATCGTTCACCTCGTGGTTTAACATTTACAGCCAATAATATTTGCAGAGCAGATTCAATTGTTGGTAACTACCCTTGGAATGATGTTCGTATGATTGTTGCAACAGACTCATCAGCAATCTTAGGTATTGGTGACCAAGGTCATGGTGGCCTAGCGATTAGTATCGGTAAACTTGCACTGTACACTGCTGGGGGTGGGTTAAGCCCTTATAATACATTGGCTGTTAACCTTGACGTGGGTACCGATAGACAAGAGTTACTTGAAGATGAGGGGTATCTTGGGGAGCATGAGAAACGCCTTACTGGTGATGCGTATTTCAAGATTATCGATCAATTTGTAGATGCGGTAAAAAAACGTTGGCCAAAAGCTATTATTCAATGGGAAGATTTTGCAAAAGATGTTGCTTTTACCGTTTTAGAGCGATACAAGGATAAACTAGCAAGTTTCAATGATGATATCCAAGGCACCGGAGCTGTCGTATTATCAGGTCTTTTGAGTGCTTGTAAAATTAAAGGGGAGCCTTTAGTTGAGCAACGAATAGTTGTCGTTGGCGCGGGAGCGGGTGGTGTTGGTGTCGCAAAACTTATTCAAGATGGGTTGGTGCGTGAAGGGCTCACGCGAGAACAAGCACGCAAGCAAATGTTTATTCTAGATGAGTTTGGTCTTGTTATTGAAGGTATTTGTCCTGATGAGTACAAAGAACCGATTATGCAGTTTCCTGAAAGTTACGAAAACTGGGAGGTTGAAGGTAAGGTTCCATCACTCATGGAGGTTATCAATCAAGCTAAGCCGACTATTTTATTGGGACTAACCGGTGTTTCTGGATTATTTACCCAAAATGTTATTGAGGAGATGGCCAAAAACAATAATCTGCCTATAATTTTTCCTCTTTCTAATCCCACCTCAAATGTAGAAGCTGTTCCCGAAGATATCTACCAATGGTGTGCTAATGCTGGCACAGGTAATGCGATTGTGGCATCAGGCAGTCCATTCGCTGATGTGATTATGGATGGAAAGTGTTTTAAAATTGGGCAAGGTAATAATGCATTTATTTTCCCCGGTTTAGGTTTTGCCAGTGTGTTGGGCGAATGTACCAAGATAACTGATTCTATGATTATTGAGTCTGCTTATGCGTTGGCTGAGTATACTGAAAAATACTATATTCATAACGCAAAGCAAAAAAGCCAGATTTACCCGCCTATCTCTGATTTGCAGTCTGTTAGCATGTTCATTACTAAACGCGTATTAGAGTTAGCGATAAAAGAGGGGACTGCAAGTAGGCAAGGAATAGCGTCACTTAATATGGAAAAATTTATTGAAGACAATGCCTGGAAGGCACAATACTTGCCGTTTAAAGCGGGGGAGAAACCTGGCTAAACAGTTTTTTTCAAAGTTTTTTTGACTAGTGATAGGTATTCATAGAGACCTTTGCACGAGTCGGATGACGAGTAAAAATGGTTAAAATTTCACTGCTTTTCGTTGAAAAACTAGCTATTAGCTTCGCTTTCCGCCTCAATCAGTAAAATTTCACCCGGTTTTTCTTTCGCCACCGACTCGTGCAAAGGTCTCTAATAAAAGTTCATACAGACTCTTTTATGATTAGATTATTTAGTTTGGTGGCTAATTGACTGGATAAATGTGGTAATTTTTCAGTAATACCTAGATCTTTACATTGAGTTATCTGCAAGCCTTGATAGCCGCAAGGATTAATATCGTTAAACGGCGATAAATCCATATCTACATTTAAGCTTAAACCGTGCGTTGTGCAACCTCGTGAAACGCGCAACCCCAGTGCGGCAATCTTGTTATTGGCTACATAAACGCCGGGTGCTTTGGGGTCATTTTGCGCTTCGATGTGATAGTCTTTAAGTAGTGAAATAATAGCATCTTCTAACAGGGTGACTAAGCGACGCACACCTAGTTTACGGCGTTTCAAATCAATTAAGGTATAAATAATAATTTGCCCTGGGGCGTGGTAAGTGACTTGGCCACCTCTATCGACTTTAACAATAGGTATATTATTGGGTTTTAAAATATGTTCGGCTTTGCCATTACGCCCTTGCGTGTAGACTGCAGGGTGCTCGACAATCCATAATTCATCAGCGGTATTTTCATCACGTGTTTGGGTAAAATCTTGCATGGCTTGCCAAACAGTTAAGTAATCTTGCAAGCCTATATTTTTTATAAGAAGAGGGGAGGAATAAGATTTGACTAAAGCGCCCAAAGGACTAGCTCGTTATTGGTTAAATCAAGGTATAGCGCGTCTAGCTGTGGTTTGTCTTTGGCATGGATGTTTAACGTTAAACTGACATATTTTCCTGTTTTACTGACATTTCTGGTGGTGTCATCGTTATCAAATTCAGTGTCATGTTTTGCCGCAATTTTTGCAATTACGGTATGAAACTCAGGTATTGAAGCACCCATGACCTTTACGGGAAAGTCACAGGGGAAGTCAATTAGTGACTCTTCTAAATCGGGTGGGGTGCATTTATCTGCCATAGTTTGTCACACGTTTATTTTACAAATATTTTTTTAATACTGCCGGTTACGCCGCTCCAAAATCCACCTTTATCGACATTATCAAGCGCTAGCAGGGGGACTTCAATGACCTTTGTTGTGCCATCCATTATGATGGCTTTACCGACAACATCGCCGCGTTTAATAGGTGCGTCAAGTTTGTTGTTTAGCTCCATTAAGCCTTTAAGTTGTTTATAATGGCCTTTTTCTACCGTGACATAGAAATCATTTAAAATGCCAACAGGGACAGTATTTTGTTGCCCTTTCCAGATACGTGCTTCAGAAAGCACAGAGCCTGCATCATAAAGCTTGTGTGTTTCATATAAACGGAAGCCATATTCAATTAGCTCCTGAGAATTATCGGCGCGCGATTTATCATCTTTAGCGCCCAAAACAACGGATATTAGACGCATTTCATTCCGTTTTGCCGAAGCTACCAGACAGTAGCCAGCCGAGTTCGTATGGCCTGTCTTAACGCCATCAACAGTTTTATCTCGCCATAATAATTTATTACGGTTGTATTGTTTAATGCCGTTGTAACTGTATTCTTTAGTTTTGTAGATTTTGTAATGCTCGGGGTAATTTTTAATCAGCGCACGGGTTAGGATTACAATATCTCTAGGTGTCGTATAATGGTTTTTATCAGGCCATCCGGTGACATTTACAAAATGTGTAGAGTTCATTCCCAGTTTCTTTGCTTGTTGGTTCATCCGCTCAACAAAGGCTACCTCAGTACCTGATATATGCTCTGCTAAAGCGACAGCGGCATCATTCCCAGATTGAATAATCAGGCCGTGCAGTATGCGATTAAAGGGTACTTTCTTACCTGCTTCCACAAACATGCGTGACCCTTCCATTTTCCACGCCTTTTTACTGATTAAGACTTTATCGTCAAGTGAAATAGACTTCTTTTCAAGCTCTTGGTAAATAACATACGCCGTCATTAATTTGGTAATACTGGCAGGTTCTACACGTTTATCAGGGTTCTTTTTGGCAAGTTCAACACCGCTGTGATAGTCAACCAATAGATAGCTTTTGATATCCAGTTCTGGACCTTTGGGGAACTCATTTTGAGCCGCATTCGATACCGTCGTAAAGCTTAAAAACAAAAGGCAAGTTGTTGCTACGAACTTTTGTAAGAAGGTGTATTGAAGATTAATTTTCATTTATTAAATATCATGTTGTTGTTTATCGATTCAAATGTTTAGTTTTTTACAACCTTGAATTGTGTCATGCCCGCATTGCTTAGGGCGTTTGTTGTTTTATCAATATCATTTTGTTTGTTAAACGGGCCTAAGCGCACCATGTGCAGAGAGCTTCCTTGCTGAGTTTTACGTGTTTCCATTGCAGTATTGGTAAAACCTAAGGATGACATTTTAATAAACATATCTAATGCCTGATTATTATTAGGGTAAGCACCAACTATAATATAGTAGTTCTTATTTGGGTTAATTACAGGAGAGTCTGTCTTAGTAATTTTTTTTGTTACAATATTGTTAAGTTTTGGTTCTGCTGTCTTTAATTTAGGTCGTGATGGTGCCGTGTTGAGCGTGGGCGGGAAACTCATCTCATTAGAGATAGACGTTGTTTTGCTAGGTTTTTTTGTAAAATAACTACAACTGTTCATTGAAATTAACATAACAATTACAGCACTTAATAGACGCAACGTTGATTGCATTTAATACCCCATTTAAAATTATCTTGAGACTCAAATTATTTTATCACCAATTTCTGGTGAGCCTCATTTTTATCTTGAATAGTAGCATGAATAAGGATTCTAAATAAATATTGACAGCTGACTAATTTGTTTATTAACTGGGAATAGAGACTCAACGGTCGTAAATTTTTATAATTGTTACCGTTGAATGTTTATCGTCTAGCTTATGTAGTGTTAAGCCTTATGATGTCCATCATATTGATCTGTGGCCAAGAAAAAGACCTACTCTTAAGAATAGGTCTTTTAGATGTGCCGGTTCGGGGGAGCATCCGCCTTTACCGACTATATACCTCCTAGCGGGGAGGAATTTCGTGTAGATGAAAACACAATGCATGACGGCTTGATAATTGTCAATCAGTAGAATTATATCTGAATATTATAAAATTCTAATTCAGTTCTCCGAATGTGGGTCTATAACAAACAATTGGTCGAAACCTATATACATTAATCAGTACTTTCTTGACTTGTTTAAGCTTGCGTATAATCATTGCGTAAACAAGCCTTTAGGAGCCTCTGAATAACTAGCCTAGCGCTTCCTTAATTTAATAGATAAAAAACAATGAGAAGAGAAAAACATGTTACTTCCAGCTAATGATTTAGAAAAAGCCCTTCATAAGGCAGCCGCAGATCACTCACAAGCCCCCGCCTTTTATGATGAGCTCATGGATGCTAAAGTTTTCATCTTAGGTAAGCCAGAAGAAGATGACACTGGGAAATTCACCTTAGAAGAAGAGCAAGCATTAATTATTCAGCACTGGGAGCGCGAAGCAGATAAAAGTCCTGTAGTGCCTTTTTTTACATCATTACAAATGTTGCAACATGCCATTGATACAGATGAGCCCTATTTAGAACTGCCTACCACAACGTTATTTGAACTTACAATGGGAGCTCCTTTGGTGTTAAACCCTAACTCAGAATTTGGTATGGAGTTTGAGCCCGATGATGTGGCTACTTTATTAGACACTGATTTGATGGTGAATAGCGAGCATATTCTTGATGAAGAAACGGAAGTTTTATTAGGGGTTCCGCATGATGTACCGGAGGAGTTCATATCTGTATTGTCTCAACATTTTGCTAAAAACAGTCAAATAGAGTCTGCGTACTTAGGCACTATACAAATTCCAGCGCAAGACGACGAAGAGCATCTAATGGTTGGGATAAAAGGTTCAGGGGATTTTCAGAAAATTATAGACATTGCGGTGCAAAAAATCTCCTTATTAAAAGGAGAACAGCCATATGCGGTTGTTGATTTTTATGTGATTGACCAAGATGATCAAGATATAAGTGACTTTATGATTGAGAATGTCACTCCGTTCTATACGATTGGGGATCGTACCGTTCATTAAGGAAAGCCTGATCAAGTCCAATTATTTTTAGCTTGTCAAATCCGCCGATATTTTTCACGAAGATCGGCGCAATAGAATAACTATTACGTCTCACTTCATGAAAAATAGCGACAGATTTTTCTGCGCTAAATTCTAATCGACTTAATCAGGTTCTCCTTAAGGAATCTCTGAATAACCTAGTTGAATTCTGCGAGCTTACAAGGCGTCAAGTCCTAGGCGTATTTTTGAGAATGGATGCGCCCGTGGCATGGTGCAACAACCCTTCACAAAAAATCACAACAACGGAATTGATGCCTTGTAAGCTCACCACTTTTGTTAGCTTGCGCGGCTTAGCCAAGTTTCCAATTTATTCGTTATTTGTTTTTACCATATTTAGTGCTTTGCTTGCAAATGACTTAAAAGCGCATGCAGAATAACTATGCAAAAAACAAATGCCTCGTACTTGAAAACTTGGCGTTGCCAGAACTCAGCTAGGTTGTTCAGAACGTCCTTAATCAGATTTTTGGCCTATTAGGCATGTTTTTTTCGTTTTTTATATTTGCGTTTTTTCGACTTACGGTTTTTCACTTTTCTACGTTTCTTACTTTTTTTTGCTTTTTTTCGTTTAGTCTTTTTTCTAGGCGAAATATCTAAGTCAGGTGCTGACGTTACTCTCGTAAGAATCTTTACAATTCCAAGGTGGTTTAACTTCCTGGCCAAACCTAACGCTGTTAGTCCTCTATCATTATAGGTATTTGGGTTTACGCCTGCTTTCAAGAAAAATTGCACGAGTTTCCAATGGCCGTATCTTGCTGCAACATGAAGTGGTGTCCATCCTGTTTTTGATTTTTTAGAGGGACGCAAACCTGCTTTTACAAGGACATTAGCAACATCAACAAGATTACGAGCTGCCGCGGTATGCAAAAGTGTTAAACCTCGAGCTCCTTTTTCATTTATATCTGCTCCGTTATCAATTAATTCAACTACCATTGATGCCCAGCCTTTCGAAACTGCAACTTCGATCGGTGTGACACCATATTCATCTTTATAGGTAGGGCGTACGCCTTTTTTTAGCAAGTGTTTTGCACGGGTAACTTGTCCGGACTTCAGGGCTTCAAAAAGTTCACGTTCTTCTGCGCGGCTTGAGTGTTTTTTGGAACTAACTGGTGCTGTATTATTAAGGCTATTTTTTTGTTTATTGGGTTTACTTGATTTGGGTGTGATTTTACTGGATGCTGAGGATAATAATTCGAGCGTCTCTAGTGAGAGAGGTACTCCATTTGCATCAAGTAAGCCACCTTTTGCAGATGCTGTTGCACTCAAACTAGCGGTCAGAAACAGCACAAAAAAGAACTTATAAAATATAGTTTGTTTAGGTAACTCACACATACTTATCTTCCCTTGTTTCTTATATGGCTGCTGATAAATTAAGCAGTATCTTAACAAGAATATTAGAAAAAGAATAATTCTATCTGAGAGTTATTAAGGAAAACCTGATTAAGCCCCATAAGGCTCTGTAAGTCTCTAGGGCAGTATATCCTAGGCATATTCTCATGAATGCTTATTGCCTTCATGAGAAATAGAATAACGGAGATGCTATCCTAGAGCCTTGCCCCTCATATTATGCTGACGCGACTTAGTCAAATTCCCAGTCTATGTGTTATGTTCACTTTAAAGGCTCGTTGCACCATGTTACAAGCGTTCATTAAAAGCTCACATGCCTTGATCCATCATGTTTTCTATCTGGGAATTAGGGCATACTAATACTTAGTGCTTTGCTTGTAATTGTGTTATTGATAGTCCCTAAAAACGCCCACCATTATCCCTTGAATTTCAACTTGCTCGGCGGGGTAGAACATCGATTCTAATTGGCAGTTAGCGGGTCTTAATTCAACAACACCCGTCTCTTTGGGGTGATAATATTTTAGTGTAGCTTCGTAGCGGTCTACCAATGCAACAATAATATTACCTTCGCGAGCATGGCTTTGTTTTTGAATGACGACGTAATCCTCATCCCAGATACCTGCTTCAATCATTGAATCTCCGGCAATTTTTAATACATAGCGGTCTGGTCCACAAAAGAGTTGTGCCATATTAATATTTTGTTGATCGGGTATTGCCTCAATTGGGCAACCAGCGGCAATCCTGCCCATATACGGTAGTGTATTTTCATCTTCAATGGCTTCAGAGAGTTGATAAGCAGATTTTCCATCAGCCTCTTGTAAGTAGCCGTTATTGATAAGTGTCTGGATATGCTTATGTACAGTGCTTCTGCCTATCCCGATGTCTTGCCCAATTTCTTCTAGGGTTGGCAAATAGCCCATTTGTTGGCTTAAGTGCTTAATGACTTGTAAGACGAGTGATTGTTTGGATGTGAGCATTGTAGTTTCCTATTTGTTCTTAGTGCTATTTATAGCGAACAAAAAAGCAACACGCAAGAAGTTTCTCTGTTCTGTTTTAAGTATTTCTAATGTTTCTTTTAATAATCATTATAAAAACAAACGATAGGAAAATTTTATTTTCGAATAGTACGAAGGATTTTCTAGTGGACTATTTTTAACATATTGATAAATATGGTTATTATTTATTTTCAAAAATGCTATTCATTCTGACTGATCTTTAAAAAAGTATTGGGATAGTATTTTTACGACCAACTGCACTTAACAAGCGCCATATTATGGTTTAGTATTATTGCACGGGTGTCCTCTGGATTACTCGTAAAGTGAATGGGTAATCCCTTGAGCCTAATTACAAACTCCGGGACTTCGAAGCAATTTTGTGAGCATGACCGCTACGGTGGTAAGCCTAATAAATTAATTAGAACTCCCACTTGAACCTAACCGGTTCAAGGTCGATGTTCACTTTACGGTAATACTGGTCGGCACCCTTTTTTAGTGAGCTTACCGTTTAGTCTTTTTTAAATGGATAACTCAATTATTAGAACGAGCAACGCGAGTCGTTAGTGAGCTGAGCTTACCGCTTGGTCTTTTTAAACGAATTACTCAATTATGGCACCAGTTTTATCGGTGACGTGTGGTACTAACACTTTGTTTCTTTTTTGCAAAACTTTAAAATTCTTTATCTCTTTTTTCTACTTCTACTAGCTAAATGTAATATCAGTGACTTTGAACTGGTATCGAAAACTAAGGACCCAAAATCATCCAAAAAGTTTTCTTCAAATAGACGTATTAGCAATACTTTCATCAATTTTAGGCACTACAGAAAGAGTACTGCTGCTGCCTTTTTCTGATGCTTTAAGATTAAAGATTTGCCCTTTCTGATGAATACTGTAATTAAGTCCAAGCTTGTAACAGATTTGGGCATTTTCTTGTTCATCTAACTCTTCTAATAGTTCGGCAAGTTCTAAAAAGATTTCTGTGCTAGGAGAAAGGTTGAGGCAGGTATTGTAGTAAGTTTTACTTTTCCCCCATAACTGGTATTGACGATTAAGCCTCGCTAGAGATAGTAGCAACATAGGGCTTCTTGGGTGATTGCTTAGCCATTTCTCGCCTTGTTTTATAGCGGTTCCAAGGGCAGGGTGGTCGAGTAAGCCATAGTGTTCTGCGAGACCTTCATTCCAATTTTTATTGAGACTAGAGGTTAGTAATTTATTACTTGCAAGGTCATCCCCTGCGGTTGCTAGTGCATCACAATAAAGCAAAATAGAACGTGGCTTTTCTTTGATAGTAGAGGGTATTTTTTTCCAAAGTGCTTGTAATTCTGTCAGGTTTTTCTTATGTGCTAGATTATGCAGCACCCCAGCAAATGCGTTGTCTTCGTATTGTTGAAATAAATTATTCCGTTGTAAGTCTTCTTTGTCTAAGTCGGGTAATAGTTTGAAAAGGTTGCTCCAATCCTCTTGCTTAAAATAGACTTTTGCTAATAACTTATTAGCGTAGGCATGTTTTGGAGTGACTTCGAGCTGGTTGATAAGTGTCGCTCGTGCCTGCTCAAACTGGCCTGCACTAAATTGCATTTCAGCTTGAGAGACTGATACTGCTGTTTGCGCCCCATTCCCTAACTCTGTGGCAATTTTTAAGTAGTGATCTCGCTGCTCTATATTACCTTGGATGTGGGCTGCTCTGGCAGAAGCAAGGTAGTTTAATAAGGGGGCTTTGGAGTGCCTCACGGTGTTCATTAATGTTTTTTCCGATTCCTGCCAGTGCCCTTCGGTAAAGTGTATTAGCCCCTGTGTTAGCTCGTGGTTTGCTTTATTGGATAATTTATTCTGTTTGTATAACCGGATACGTTTCGGCAAGCCAAATAAGGTGCGTAGTAGGGCTACTGTGGCATACAGAGCAATAAAACCAAGTATTGTAGCGATTAAAATAGTTGTGCTGGTAAGAGCGATGTTGCCCCAATCCCCCCATTCTATATTCACATTCACGGAATGCTCAAAAGCGTAGCTACCTAACCAGAATGCACCGATGGTAAAGAATAACAATGAAATAAAATAACGCATTTTTAAATTCCTATTTTAGTTTTTCTGTAGGTTGTTGCGAAAATGATAGTGATTCCAGTATTTTTAACGATTTAGAAAGTACTGGCTTAACGGGGTTTAATTGTACTTCTTCTAACTTTTCTAGACCTGTTCTAAGCTGTTCTAGCTTTTCACCAGAATAATAGGCTTCGAATAACTCCTTAATTCGTTTGAGCTGGCTATGATAGCCAGCGTTACGCTGTTGTAATAACATTAAACGTAAGGTTTCAAGGCGTAAGGAAAGTAGGTGGTAGAGACTATTTTTAGTTTCATTATTCATTTCATTGTGTAAGGACTTATCAAACTTACGAATTGTTACTGCATCCGTAAAACTCTTTTTTACACGGCTTACTAAGGTTTCTTGAGTGCTCCTAGGTTTGGTGGCTGAATGTTTGAACTGCTTATTTGACTCCTTGATAGGGGTGATTTCTGGCTTATTTTCAGGTTTTAATTGGTCGATTAATTGGTCAATCTGTTGAGATAACTCATCAATATCGGGAGTCATATATTGTGTAAGGGCAGCGATATCTTGACTGATCTGTTTGCGCAAGGGTAGTACTCGTGTGGAGCCAAGTTTAATTAATAGTTTATCAGCCGCGTTTAATGCATCTAGTGCACCAACCCTGTCGCTCTTTAGCATTAGGGTTTGATTGGCAGAGCGTAATAAAAAACGCACTTCGCTTAGCGACCAATCTTGCATGGTTGGAGTGCGCGTAGTGATGATTTTTTCTTGTTGTAGAGTTAGTGTTTCCACTTGTGAGTAGACCGAATCGGCAATGTGCTGAGTACTGTCTTGAATATTTTGTAATTGTGATAAAGCCCCTTGCAGGTGCTCCATATTTTTAGTCAGATTGGTGTTAACATCGTGTTGGAGTTTATTAACTTGATCCTTGTTGGCATACAGTGGAATCATTTTATTGATCTGTTCAATTTCGGCGCGATTGTCTTTAGAGCGTTCATGAATACGCAGCCAATTACTGTAACCTGCCGCGATACCGATTGCGGTAAAAAAAAGTGCTAGCCAAGCAAGAAACTGAGTAAAACGCGTACGCCGCTTCAGTTTTTTTAATAACTTTTGTTCATCGCTCAAACCTTGTGTCATGTACGCTTGCTCCAATTCAATAGTTCTTCGAAGACATTATCATCACTTGGATTTTGTGTCGATAATAGCGTCCCGCGGTGCGATGTAGTTTTTAAAACCAGTTGCTTCATACGTTCACTACCGACTAATAAGGGGGCATTTATTAGCCAGCTGCTATTGTTTTGTGTTTGCAAGGCGAATAAATGTTCAATGCTACTACCACTGGTCATTACGATCATGTCCAGCTGTTTTTGTTGCGCTTTATCGGTCAGTTGTTGAAGAGACTTTTGCGGACAAGTGCGTTTATAAAGCTCAATATATTCAACTCTGCAGCCTTGTTTTTCTAGTGAGTCTTTTAAAAATTCACGTCCACTTTCGCCACGTAAAATCGCTATTTTGTGAGGCTTTCCCTGAGTTGTTAAGCCTAACTGTTGTATTTCAGGTAGTGCCAATAGCGCCTCACTATTATAGTTTTTTTGCGGGCTTATAGTCACTCGAATATCATGCTTTAACAACGTGGCCGTCGTTTTAGCCCCTACAGATGCAATATTGAGCGTTTGTAGTGTTTTCGCATCTGCCCATTTTAAACATTCTTCAACTGCGTTAGGGCTGATAAATATGATTAAATCATAGTCAGTTAAATGACTGAGTTGTTGTTTTGCTAACGCTAAATCCTGCGGTGGACTAATTTCAATTAGAGGAAATAGAATAACCCCTGCGCCTGCCTTTTTTAATTTATTACAAAGCTGCCCTGCTTGATGTGCAGGGCGAGTCACAACAATCCATTTGTCTTTTAGTAAAGGCGGTTCGGATCGGCTCATACGGCTCGCTTAAGTATTGGCGTTAAAATCAATATCGAGTTGCATTAGTACTTTATCACCACCTTGGGAAAGTAAGTCCTCAGCAACAGCAACGCCTAGAGCCTCGGCATCAGAACGAGCTGCTGTTTTTTCGCTACGAAATATTTGCGAGCCATCAGGGAAGCCAAGTAAACCGCGCAAGCGAATTTGGTCATTATCAATCAATTCTGCGTAGCCGCCGATAGGTACTTGGCAGCCACCATTTAAGCGGGTATTTTGCGCGCGTTCAGCAGATACGCGCAAAGCAGTTTCGGGGTGATTTAAGGGTGCAAGCAAGGCGTTAACAGCTTCGTCATCACTGCGGCACTCAATACCAATAGCACCTTGACCAATAGCGGGCAAACTTTGTTCAGGGGTAATGCTTTCGGTTATGCGGTCATCAAAGCCTAAGCGCTTTAACCCCGCCGATGCCAAAATAATGGCATCATAATCGCCATTATCAAGCTTAGCTAAACGGCTATTCACATTGCCGCGTAGGTCTAAAATCTGGATATCAGGGCGCGCTTCTTTAAGCTGTGTTTGCCGGCGTAAACTACAGGTGCCTACTTTTGCATTGAGGGGTAAATCTGCAAGTTTTTTATAGTTGTTAGAAACAAAGGCATCGCGAGGGTCTTCACGTTCAAGCACGACCGCAAGGTGCAAGCCGCTAGGAAAGGCCATCGGTACATCCTTCATGGAGTGTACCGCAATATCAGCATCGCCTGCCAGCATGCCTACCTCAAGTTCTTTTACAAAAAGCCCTTTGCCGCCAATTTTAGCTAAGGGAGTATCTAAAATTTTATCGCCCTGAGTGGTCATTGTAACAAGCTCAACCTTTATTCCTGGGTGAAATTGTTTAATGAGGCGTGATACTTCTTCAGCCTGCCAAAGCGCTAAAGGGCTTTTACGTGTGGCAATTCGTAGTGTATTTATCATCTTTGGTACTTTTTTAGAACAGTTACTAGGTGAGTACGTTGACTCAATGGTTTAATGCGCTATATTGTAACTGACTTTAGCGATTAATGTGTTCCAAAAAAGGTTACGAAGCAATGAGATTCATTCTAAGCAGTATTTTTTGTATTTTTCTATCCACTAACCTTTGTGCCAAAGAAAGTACAACAGAAAGCGCTTCGGAAGTCATTAAGTCCGCTCTCATAGAAGAAAGCGACTTTCAAAAACTTTCCCAACAAATGAAAAAAGACTCGCTCGGCTTAGTGTTAATGTTTCACGCAGAGCATTGCCCTTATTGTGCGCTTATGGAAAACGATATTTTATCTCCCATGGTAAAAAGCAAAGAGTATGATAAAAAAGTGCTTATCCGTAAGTTACAAATTGATGAATCAAGGCAGATTAAAGATTTTACGGGTAAGATTATTGAGCCGTCAGATTTCTCAAATAGATACGACGCAACCTTAACACCTACGCTAGTATTTTTAGATTACCAAGGCAACGAAAAAGCCGAAAAAATGATTGGCATAAACACGGTTGAGTTATTTGGTGCTTATCTTGATGCTGAGATAGATAAGCTAAAAACCAATATTGATGCTGATCTCGCAGCTACAAGTACTTCAAAGTAAATTACCTGCTACCTTCCAGAATTTGTAATAAATATTTGTTATTTGAATTTTTCGCCATATCCATTGCGGTTAATCCATCGGAAGTACGCTGGTAAGGTGAGGCGCCACGTTGTAATAAATATTGTGCTATTGAAGCCTGGCGAAATCTCACTGCATGGTGCAGAGCTGTCCAGCCTTTTACCGTGCGTAAATGTATATTAGCTCCGTGGCTTACTAAAAATATAACCGTTCGGTAATGACCATTAGCAGCGGCCATATGCAAAGCTGTTTCACGGTACTGATTAGCACTATTAACATTTATAT
Organism: Thiotrichaceae bacterium; assembly: GCA_026989145.1. Taxonomy (GTDB): domain Bacteria; phylum Pseudomonadota; class Gammaproteobacteria; order Thiotrichales; family Thiotrichaceae; genus Cocleimonas. Next base: position 11,906 of record JALSJU010000096.1, on the reverse strand, counting down.
TTTGTTGGAGCAACTGGGCTAAATATTGAGTTCTGCCAGTACTTGCGGCTTTAAAGAAGTTTTCAATTTGTGGTTTTTCTTGAGGAATATTATTTCTTACAGCAGGTGTTCTGTTCGCAGGTAAGCGTCTATAGGCTTGTCGTTGTTGGTTTGCTTTGCGAGGTGGTTTTGGTTTTACTCGGTTTTTCTGGCGTGGTTTTGATTTGGCTCGTTGCTGTGCCTTAGCACGTTGATTGTGTTTTAGCTGATTTTGATACTCTGCCTGAAGAGCCCCTGAAATAGCCTCAAAATTATAGCTTGGTTCTGCTGAAGTGAACTGAGGGAAAAAAATAAAAAGGGTGGATAGAAATACGAACTTATTCATGGGGCTCTCTTATATATAGCGCAGGCAGATAACGCATTATATGGAAAACATAGCTTATTTACGATGTCATAAAATAAGCACAAATATCCTTAATCTCCAGAAAGAAACGCGAATGAGAGTACTATTGCGGTAAACCAACGACCAGCGATACTAATAACGCTTTCTGTGCGTGCAAGCGGTTTTCAGCTTCATCCCAAACTACACTTTGTTTGCCATCAATCACTGAGGCACTGACTTCTTCTTCGCGGTGTGCAGGTAAACAGTGCATGAAGAGGGCATCTTTAGCGGCTAGCGCCATGACGGTATCATCGACTTTAAAATCTTTGAAAGCCTTTTCACGAATTTTTTGCTCATCTTCTTGGCCCATGCTCGCCCAAACATCGGTCGTGATAAGGTCAACATTTTTAACCGCTTCATGTATATCATGGAATAAGGTAACGTGATCACTGAGTTTTTCTGATAATGCTGAATCTGGCTCATAACCTTTTGGGCATGCCATATTAAGATGAAAGCCAAACTGCTTTGCCGCATTCATCCACGAATGACACATATTATTCCCATCGCCGACATAGGTGACAGTTTTGCCTTTGATGCTGCCGCGGTGCTCAACATACGTCATCATATCGGCAAGTAGCTGGCAGGGATGAAAGTCATCGGTAAGCGCATTGATAACGGGCACGCTAGAGTGTGCGGCAAAATTTTCAACAATGTCATGACCAAAGGTACGAATCATAACCACATCGACCATGCTAGAAATTACACGTGCACTGTCTTCAATCGGCTCACCACGACCAAGCTGCGTATCGCGTGATGATAAAAACATAGCATGTCCGCCAAGCTGATTCATGCCTGCTTCAAACGATACGCGGGTACGCGTGGATGACTTTTCAAAAATCATTGCCAGCGTCATATTTTTTAAAGGCTCATAAATTTTACCGGCTTTAAAGTCCTTCTTCATTTCAATAGCTTTAGCGAGGAGCTGCTGTAACTCATCTTGCGAGAAATCCATTAAAGTGAGAAAGTGTCGAGTTGATGCTGTCATGGTGTTGCCTTTAGGATGTTATTTTTATTGGTTTATAGCGTTGTTTTAACAAGAATAGAGACGACTTTAATAATCGTGTCGGCTTGCTCTTTAGTAGTGATTAATGCAGGTAATAAGCGGATGGTGTTGCCCGCTGTCACATTGATTAACAAGTCATACTCCATCGCGAGTTTGACTAATTCGGGGCAATCATTTTGAAGCTCAATGCCAATCATTAGACCCAGTCCACGAATATCGGTAACGCCTTCTACCTCGCCTAATTCTTGTTTGAATCCAGCTAATAAATAATTGCCCATATTGGCTGCATTGTTGCATAAGTTTTGTTGTTCAATCAGCTCTAGCACGGTTAACCCCACACGCGTAGCAAGTGGGTTGCCACCAAAGGTTGAGCCATGATTGCCCGGCGCGAATACGGTCGATGCTTTACCAGCGGCTAAACAGGCACCAATCGGCACACCGTTACCCAGTGCTTTTGCCAGTGTCATTACATCAGGCTTAGCATCGTTTGCATGTTGATGCGCGAACCATTTTCCGGTTCTGCCAAGCCCTGTTTGGATTTCATCCAGCATCATCAGCCAGTTGTTTTCATCACACAACGTACGAATTTGGCTAAGGTAATCGGCATCAGGTATCACCACGCCACCTTCGCCTTGCACTGGCTCAACTAAAATTGCAGCGACGTCTTTATTTATTTCAGCAGTCTTTTTTATCGCCTCAATATCGTTATAAGGCACACGCACAAAGCCATCCACTAAGGGCTCAAAACCTGCTTGAACCTTACGGTTTCCGGTCGCTGAAAGCGTTGCTAAAGTACGCCCATGAAAACTACCATTGGTAACAATAATATTGGGGCGCTCAATACCCTGTTGCTTGCCGTATAAGCGCGCCAGCTTAATAGCGGCTTCGTTCGCCTCAGCACCTGAATTACTAAAAAACACCTTATCCATATCCGCAAGCTCACAAAGCTTATCGCCCAGCTCTGTTTGGTGTGGAATTTCATAAAGGTTAGAAGTATGAATTAGCGTTTTTGCTTGGTCAGCAATAGCTGTAGCAATATCAGGATGTGCATGGCCTAAGCCACAAACCGCAATTCCACAAATCGCATCAAGGTATTCTTTGCCGTTAGTATCGGTTAAGTAAACACTGCGGCCGCTTTTAAATGCAACGGGAAGCCGTGCATAAGTAGACATTAAATGGTTTGAAGCATTGTTTGACATAGTCTTTACCCAAACGACAAAAGGGCAGAATGGCTCTACCCTTTTGTGAAAAAACGATCGATTATGCCGTTTTTTTATTATTTGTCAATAAATGAGGCTTACCCAAACCCTCAGATGGAAAACACGACAGTAACCACAAAAGCCGATAAACGGCAATCACACCCTCACGAATTGAGGGAGCACCACGGCTACAATTCTTAACAATGAGTTATTAATAAATAGGTAGTAAACAATGAGCAAAGCAATCAGATTTCAATGCCCAGCATGTAGTTGGGCAACCACACTCGGCCCGCAATCGCTACAAACCGAAGGCTATTTAGAATGCCCAGACTGCGGTGAGCAGGGTTTAACAATCTTTAGCCTGCAACCGAAAAAACGCAAAGCTAAAACGGAGAATAAATCTGTTGGAGATATAAATGATACGTGATAGGTTGAATCTATTAATGGTTTAAATTGGTTTATTTTTCGGTTAGGGTAGTGGTACTTATGAGAGATGATAAATTTATAGCGCGGCAAAGAGAATTTGATAAAAGATGTCAATCTTTAGAATCGCACCTCAAGGGTGTTTCTAACTTATCAAAACAACATGCTTCAAAAATAAACTTGAAAAAGAGTGGTGAGCTGATTGGTTTACTGCATGACTTTGGAAAGTACAGCCGTCAATTTCAAGATTATATAAATTCAGCGCAAGGAAATATTGACCCTGATGCGGATGAATATATTGATGCAAAGGCTATGAAAGGAAAGATAGATCACTCAAGTGCAGGGGCGCAATTAATTTGGCAAAAACTTTCAGGGCGAGGGCAAGTAGAAAATATTGTTGCACAAGTATTAGCGCTCTGTATTGCATCTCATCACTCTGGTCTGATTGATAATATTACCTCAAATAAAAAAAGCACAGGAGAAGATGGCTTCTCTAAGCGCATGGCAAAAAAAGATGATAAAACACACCTAAAAGAAGCAATTGCAAACATGGATGTGGGAATTGAAAAACACTATGTTGAGTTGCTAGAACATCCTGAACTGATCAGTAGTTTTCAGGATGTATTGACAAAAATAGGGACAAAACAGAGTAGTAACCCAGCCTTATTTCAATTTCACTCAGGACTTGTTATCCGCTTCTTATTTAGCTGTCTTATTGATGCAGACCGTCAAGATTCGGCTGATTTTGAAAGCCCTGAAACCGCAAAGCAACGGCAGAACAATAGTTACCATAGCTTTAATCAGTTGCTAGAGAGACTAGAAAATAGATTGTCTAGCTTTAAAGTAGATAGTGATGTAAATAAAATCCGTCATCAAATATCAAATGAATGCTTAGCAGCAGCAGAACGGAAACAAGGAATCTTCACATTATCTGTACCAACAGGAGGCGGTAAAACCTTGGCAAGCTTGCGCTTTGCACTACGACATGCTGAAAAGCATAAGCTAGATCGTATTATTTATATTGTTCCCTTCACCTCTATTATTGATCAAAATGCACAAGAAGCAAGAAACACGCTCAATGACACCGATGGCGATATAGTGCTAGAGCATCATTCTAATCTCGCTCCAGAAAACCAAACCTATCACAATAAAATCCTCTCAGAAAACTGGGATGCTCCAATTGTGTACACGACTTCGGTTCAATTTTTAGAAAGCTTGTTTTCGTCGGGTACACGGGGAGTAAGACGAATGCATCAGCTTGCTAATTCAGTCATTATTTTTGATGAAATACAAACGCTTCCTATCAACTGCACACACCTGTTTTGTAATGCTATCAACTTTCTAATTGATAGCTGTAAAAGCTCAGTGGTGTTATGCACGGCTACTCAGCCCTTACTCAATAAAGTCGACCCGCAGAAAGGTGCATTAACTTTCACAGAGCAAAATGAAATTGTCAGTGACACTCAGAAACTATTTGAAGACTTAAAGCGTGTAGAGGTCATTAATGAGACAAAGGTGGGAGGCTGGTCATTTGATGAAATAGCTGATCTAGCTATTGAGGAAACAGAAGGGAGTAATAGTTGTTTGGTTATCGTCAATACAAAGAATGCCGCGCAAGAAACTTATCAGTATTGCCGTGATAACAGCAGATACAAAGTCATGCATTTAAGTACCAATATGTGTCCTGCACATCGTAAAGAAATACTCAAAGAGCTTAGAAGGTCTTTAGATTCAGATGAATATCTTATTTGTATCAGTACGCAGCTTATAGAAGCAGGTGTAGATGTTGATTTTGGTTCGGTGATTCGCTTTACCGCAGGGCTTGATTCTATCGCCCAAGCGGCTGGGCGTTGTAATAGAAATGGTAAGCGGAAGATAGGGAAGGTTTATATTGTCAATCCAAGTAAAGAAAATTTGGATATGTTGCCGAGTATTAAAATTGGTAAAGAAAACACCGAAAGAATGTTACTTGAATATGCAGATAACCCTCAGCATTTTGACAATGATCTGATTGGTCCAAAAGCCATGCAGCAATATTTCCAGTATTACTTTTTTGATCGAAAACAAGACATGGATTACCCATTAACTACAAAAGATATTGGACATGATGACAGCTTGATGAATTTACTTACTCAAAACAACAATGCGGTTGGCGAATACAAACGGGAAAATAAAAAACACCCAAATATCTATTTTAAACAAGCATTTATGTCGGCAGCTAAAGCATTCAGAACCATAGATGCACCGACTCAGGGCATAGTTGTTCCCTATGGCGAGAAAGGTAAAGAGATTATTACTGATTTGTGCGCCGTATCTGACATTACGAAACGGATTAAATTATTACGCGAAGCTCAACAATTTACCGTCAATGTATATCCGTATTTGCTAGATAAATTAAAAGAAAGTGGAGCGGTTCATCCTGCTCAACCAGAAGAGATGGAAGTGCTCTATCTACGAACAGAGTATTACGATCTTGAGTTTGGTTTGAGTGAAGAACCAACAGGAGAAATGGAGAACTATTGTGTTTAAATCAAAACCTATTGAATTCAAAGTATGGGGACGTTATGCCCTCTTTACTGACCCTGTAACTAAAACAGGGGGTGAGAAGTTTTCTTACCACATCCCCACTTATGAAGCTTTAAAGGGTATTGCAAAGTCTATCTACTGGAAGCCTACTTTTATCTGGATTATTGATGAGGTAAGAGTCATTAATCAGGTTAGGACACAAACCAAAGGGACAAAACCACAGAATTATAATGGTGGTAACACCTTGGCAATTTATACCTTTCTACACAATGTCGAATATCAGGTGAAAGCACACTTCGAATGGAATATGCACCGCCCCGAACTGGCTGATGACCGCATTGCACCCAAGCACCAACAGATTGCCGAACGAATGCTAAAACGTGGAGGAAGACAGGATGTATTTCTAGGAACTCGCGATTGCCAAGGCTATGTAGAACCCTGCAAATTCGGCTCTGGTGAAAGTGTCTTCGATAATAATGGCGAACTTGCGTATGCACTTATGTTTCATGGCTTCGACTACCCCGATGAAACAGGAGAGAACAAACTTGAGACTCGCTTTTGGAACCCTGTAATGGTCGATGGTGTTATTAAATTTCCACGCCCAGAAGACTGCACCATAAAGAAATTTGTCCGAGAAATGGAAGCCAAGGTTTTTAAACCAGAAGAGAACTTTTCTGGGCTGAAAGAAGAGGGGCTGGAATCATGAGCTGGTTAAATCAATTATATGAAACTTATGAACAGTGCGCTGAAAAGCCAGAGTTTATAGATTCAGACAACCCCTTATTACCTATTTGTCATACTTATCAAAATGCACATATTGAAGTGATTATTTCTAACACAGGGGCGTTTTTACGAGCAAAAGTATTATCAAAAGGTGAATTATCAACCATTATACCTTGTACAGAAGCATCGGGTGGTCGCTCTGGTTCTAAGCCCGTTAACCATCCTCTTTGTGACAAACTGCAATATTTATCAGGAGACTTTTTGCACTTTGGGGGCATAGTGACAACAGGATTTAAGAAAAACCCAGAAGAGCCACACCAGAATTATTTAGATCAGCTTACCGCTTGGCTAGATTCACCTTATACCCATCCCAAAATTGAAGCCATATCAACCTATGTAAACAAGGGGCAGCTTATTGCTGATTTAGTTAAAGCCAAGATATTAGAAGTGGATGATGAAAATAAGCTTTTAAAAAACTGGGACGGTGACAAGGAAGACAAACCTGAGCTTTTCAAAATTATTCCTGCTGGTCAAAGTCCCGAAGGTGCTTTTGTTCGCTGGCGAGTTGAAACGGTTGGTGAACCTCAATCAGCAACTTGGGAAGATAGAAGTCTTATGCAAGCTTGGATTAATTACTACACCACACGCGATGCAGCTAAAGGACTTTGCATGGTAACGGGTAAAGAGTCTACTCTTGCTGAACAACATCCATCGGGTTTACGACATGGAGCTGACAAAGCAAAACTCATCTCTTCAAATGATAAAATTGGTTACACCTATAGAGGTCGCTTCACCGATAAGACAGGAAGCCAAGCTTGCACGGTTAGTTCAGAAGTGACACAAAAAGCTCACAATGCTTTACGTTGGTTGATCCAAAGAAAGCAAGCTTATCGTTATGGTGATCAAGTCTTTGTAGCATGGGCTAAAGCAGGTACAGATATTCCAGACCCCTTTTCTAACACTAACCAATTATTTGGTATGGAAGCTGAGAATGAAAACAGCTCTCAAACTACAGGTGATATAGGTCAGGCTTTTGCCAAGAAACTATCAAAACAAATTGCAGGTTATCAATCAAAATTAGGCTCTACTGAACAAATCATCATTATGGGGCTGGATTCAGCAACTCCTGGTCGTATGGCGATTACTTACTATAGAGAGCTAACAGGTTCTGACTTTTTACAACGCATTCAAAACTGGCATGAAAGTGTTTCATGGGATCAAAACTATTCCAAAGATATTAAATTTATAGGTGCACCTTCACCAAAGGATATTGCTGAGGCAGCTTATGGTCAACGAATCGATGACAAATTACGAAAGGCAACGGTTGAGCGTTTGCTACCTTGCATCATTGATGGTGTAGCTATCCCACAAGATTTAATAACCTCCTCACATAATCGTTTATGTAATCGAGTAGGAATGGATGCTTGGGAATGGGAAAAAACATTGGGTATTACTTGTGCCTTAGTTAGAGGCTCACAAAAAGAAAGGAGTTATAAAATGGCATTAGAAACAGATCGAATATCGCGTGATTATCTATATGGTCGTTTATTAGCGATTGCAGATCATCTTGAATATAGCGCACTGGATAGAGAAAGTAAGCGCCCAACTAGCGCAACAAGGTTGATGCATCAGTTTTCAATGCGTCCATATAAGACATGGAAGAACATTGAACTTGCACTCACCTCATATAAACCTCGAATTCATCCTGGTTTGTTGTACAAGCTAGATAACTTAATTGATGATGTGATGGATAAATTTACAAGTGACAACTTTATAGACCCATCCCCATTATCTAGTGAATTCTTATTAGCCTTCCATAGTCAGCGAAAAGAGCTGTGGAAGAAATCAGATAGCCAAGATAAAACAGAAAATACTACAGAAGAATTAGGAGTTTAAAAATGACATTACAAAACAAAATAGATTTTGCCGTTGTACTACGTGTTGAAAATGCTAATCCCAATGGTGATCCCTTAAATGGTAATCGCCCTCGAACAGATTATGAGGGATTTGGAGAAATCACCGATGTAGCGATTAAACGCAAGATTCGTGATCGTTTGATAGAAAAAGGAGAAACCATATTTGTTCAATCAGATGATCGAAAAGTTGATGATGCCACTAGCTTAAAAGATCGTGCTGATAAAGCTTTAGGTGAAAAATTGACAGAAGATGGAGCAGCAGAACTAGCCTGTGAAACATGGTTTGATGTTCGTACTTTTGGACAAGTGCTAGCTTTTAAAGGCAAGAAAAAGGGAGATGGCGTTTCAATTGCAATTCGTGGGCCGATGAGTGTCCATTCCGCTTTTAGCGTCGAGCCAGTAACCATAACCAGCACACAAATTACTAAAAGTGTCAGTGGTGAAGATACCGCATCTGGAAAAAAAGCCTCTGACACAATGGGCATGAAACACCGTGTAGATAAAGGTATCTATGTATTCTACGGAAGTATGAATCCACAATTAGCTGTAAAAACAGGCTTCAGTGATGAAGATGCAGAAACCATCAAACAGATATTACCTAAAATGTTAGAAAACGATACATCATCAGCTAGACCTGATGGCAGTATGGAAGTGTTGAAAGTTATCTGGTGGCAACATAATAGTAAAGGCGGGCAGTATTCTTCTTCTAAAGTGCATCAGACTTTACGAGATACAATACAGGATGATGGAAGTTTTGAGCTGCTAACACTTGATGGGTTAAAGCCGGAAGTTATTGACGGGTTTTAATCCTTAAGATGCAACCCAACATCCATAGACCCATGAAGCATTCTAACTAACGTTAGTTGTTTAATATCATGCTCATAAAACAAGGTATAGCCTGATGTAGGAAAACTTTGCAAGTTTCTCCCTAGTTCTGGTCGTGACGTGCCAGCATCGGGGTTATTGCTAAGCATGGATAAGGTCTTTTCTATTTTTAAAAGTACCTTATCTGCTGTATTTGGGCTGTTTTCAGTTGCGATATAAAGCCAGCAATCCAATAGATCAATTTTGGCTTGGGGTGTTTTATAAACAGCGATCATGGCTTACTTGGTTTTATAGTCTGCGCGTGCTTCTGCAATGATATTTGCCATATTTAGCGGACTTGTGTTACCACTTTCTAAGCCTTTTTGGATTTCGTTTTTAAGGATTTCTAGTTTAGTTTCTTGGTAGCTGTCTTGCTCTTTAAGTAGCCGAAGACCTGCACGAATCACTTCGCTGGTAGAAGCATAAAAGCCAGTATTTACTTTTTGTTGAATAAATAATTCAAGTTCATTGGTTAAGGAGACGTTGGTAGACATGGTTTACACCTCGACAATTATTTTAAATAGTTTAATTATTTCAGCCATAAATGTCAATTTATAGCATTTATGGCATGAGGACAACGTGTTAAAACAAAAACACCCCATTATGCTTTCTGCCTTGCAACATTATAGTTATTGCCCGCGCCAGTGTGCCTTAATCCATCAAGAGCAAACCTTTACCGATAATGTGTTTACGGTAAAAGGCAATTTGGCGCATAAGCGGGTGGATAGCGGTGAGAGTGGTTTTGATGATGGTGTGCAAGTTGAACGTAGTTTGCCTTTGTATAGCGATAAATATCAACTAACGGGCAAAGCAGATGTGGTTGAGTTTTTAGCCGATGGTACGCCGTACCCTGTGGAGTATAAACACGGCAGTCGCCAGAAAAAAATGCATGATGATGTGCAGTTAATGGCGCAGGTTTTATGTCTTGAAGAAATGATCGGCAAGGTGATTCTAGAAGGTGCAATCTACCATCATAAAAGCCACCGTCGTCGTGTGGTAAAAATAACGGATGAATTACGTCAGCACACGGTTGAGCTAATTAATAAAGTCCATGCGTTGGTCGCATCGGGGAAAATGCCAGAACCTGTTGATGATAAAAGCTTGTGCCGAGCATGCTCCTTAAAGCAAACCTGTCAGCCAGAGTTAGTGGCTGGTAAAGAGAGAATCAAACAGATGCAAAAAACCTTGTTTATTCCAGAAGGTGAAGACGAATGAGGCAAATTTTAAACACGCTGTATATTATGACGGAGGGTTCGTACTTGCGTCTCGAACGTGAAACCTTGGTGGTCATGGTGGATAAAGAAAAACGCATGCAAGTACCTCTGCATCATTTGGGGAGCATTGTTTGTATTGGTCGGGTGAGTATGAGTTCAGGTTTAATGGCGCGTAATGCCGAAGACGGTAGAACGGTTGTGTGGCTTAATCATCATGGGCGTTTTCAGGCGCGGGTAGAAGGTGGCGTTAATGGTAATATTCTACTGCGCCAAGCACAGTTTCGTTGTGCTGATAAAAAAGAAAAAACCTTATTATTAGCAAAAGCCTTTATTGCAGGAAAGCTTCGCAATAGCCGCCAAGTATTACAACGTAGTGCGCGAGATAGTAAAGATGAGGCTGATAAAAAAAGCTTGAAACGTGCGGCAAAGTCATTAGCTATAAACTTACGCAATCTTGAGTATGCCGAATCACATGATTCAATAAGAGGGTTTGAAGGCGATGCGGCACGGGTTTATTTCGAGCAGTTTAATGTAATGATAAAACCTAAAATGCGTGATGATTTCAAGTTTACTAAACGCAGTCGAAGACCTCCAAAAGATGCGATTAATGCATTGATTTCATTTTTGTATTCGATATTGCTAAATGACTGTCGTAGCGCATTAGAAACGGTTGGCTTAGATTCTCAACTGGGCTTCTTGCATACCGTAAGACCCGGGCGACATGCTTTGGCATTGGATTTATTAGAAGAATTTCGTGCCGTGTTGGGTGATCGTTTAGCGATGACGCTGATTAACCGCGGACAAATTCGTCTTAAAGACTTTGATTTTAGAGAAGGTGGCAGCGTGTTACTCAATGATACCGGTCGAAAAACATTGTTGGTCGCTTATCAAGAACGTAAAAAAGAAACGCTAAATCATCCGCTATTAGATCAAAATGTAGAAATTGGCTTATTGCCCTTGATTCAAGCCCGCATGTTGGCGCGCTATTTACGCGAAGATATTGAAGCCTATATACCTTATTTGCATAAATAGCGTTTTTATCTAGTTAGCACGGGAAGGTTGGGGATAGGCAAAAAAGGAAAATACTATGCTGATACTGGTTACTTACGATATATCAAACACAGACACAAGCGCTGGTAGAAAACGTTTAAGGCGAATAGCAAAAGTCTGTCAAGACTATGGAGAACGTGTTCAATACTCTGTGTTTGAATGCACCGTAGATGCCGCAACGTATGAGATATTAGAAGCGGAATTACTGGAAGAAATGGACGAAAAAGAGGATAATCTACGTATCTACCGACTCGTAGAGCCACTAAAAAAACACATTAAAGAATTTGGGAAATTTAAAGCGACTGATTTTGAATCCCCATTGATACTTTAAGAAATTATAGGCTGTGCGAACCTAAAGCAATGGAATAAACCCCGTACCTTTCGCGGTAGAGTTAAGTGATTGAAATTAATAAAAGAGAGTTAAAATAGGAAAAATGAAAAACCTGAATCCCGCCATAAAAAGCCAGTTCGCGCTTTGCCGAAAAAATAATTCAGGTTATCATAGAATTGTAGCTCAGCTACATCTCCCGACCTAACGGTTGGGAGCGGATTGAAACTATTTGTTGT
>JALSJU010000095.1 GCA_026989145.1 Thiotrichaceae bacterium | reverse complement strand
GTATATGACTTGTTGAAGAATAAGGGTTTTGTATTATAGGCTTCAATATCAGCTTGATTTTTAATTGTATTATCACCACCAATAAGCTCTCTAACTTTATGTGCCACTCCTTGACGTTGTGACTCTTTTAGTTTTGTTGGGTACGCACTATCAAACGATATAGAGTTTGCAAAACGTTTAAAAATACCTTTTGTATCATTACCTAGAATTGGTTTTATATTATTTGTGTATTTATCAAAAGTGGTAAGGCTTTTAGGCAGAGCGGTTTTAACAGGTGACAACGAATCAGTTTTAAATTGACCCGTCCCATATTTAGGTTTGTTAGTCAAAGCTAAATCAGTCATAACGAAACTCCCTTAAAATTACTTTAGTCCATATCATAAACCAATCCTACCATTGAATTTATCGTGTTTATATACGACTAAAGTATTAGTTCGGCTAAATATGAGTCATTTACTGGGTAAAAATCATATACATTGTCTTTTTTGCCTTGCAGAGATCTACTAACTCCATGCTAAAGGGCTTGCCGATTGCGTAGTAAGTTTTTTGGTGAAGGTTATGCATTTCGTGACATCATGGATAAATATGAATTTGTGCAAAATATGAGCCTAAAAGGTAATTGTTGGGATAATGCAGTGGCTGAAAGCTTCTTTAAAACGCTAAAGTCGAAAGAAACCGATGATAGGAATTTTAAGATAATAGAAGAAGCAAAACGTGTGGTGTTTAATTATATTGAGGTTTATTATAATAGACAGAGAATACATTCGAGTATTCAGTATCAAATTCCTGCTGAGTATGAACCACAGTGGCTTACGAAAAAAAACAGCTTAGAATCCTCCGTTTTTATGAGGGCACCCCACCCCTCTATACCCCACACAAACAAACCCATAATTAATCCGAAAAAAGATAAGACTTCATTCAAATTTGTTTTATCATACGACTACGAGCCTGTCCGAGCACTATAACTGTAGCGCAAATCACAGATTATGGATTTGCAGTGGTTTTTAGTTCACAGACAAGATCCTAGTACCCACCCCTTACATTCAAAACTAACCCATAAAAGGTTTAATGAGTATGTTAACACTCCCCGGTAGTCGCGCATTTTCTGATTTTAAGAAAAATAAAATACTTCGTACTCTGCAACAATCAAACCCTGAGATTACCGATATTCATGCGCGCTACTGGCATTTTATCGAACTTGAGCAAGCCCTTTCTAATGACGAATCAGGCACTTTAGAATCTTTACTGCATTATACCGATAGCGGTGTAGAGTCAGATGATACACAAGAACCTCCCGGTAAATTATTTTTGGTTGTACCCCGTATTGGTACAATTTCTCCTTGGTCAAGCAAAGCAACTGATATTTTGCACAACTGTGGTTTACATAAGGTAAAGCGAGTGGAACGGGGCATAGCTTATTTTGTTGAAACTTCAACTGCAGAAGGCTTATCAGATGATGCATGTGTGCATATTCAAGATAAACTTCACGATCGCATGATTGAAGCCGTGATGAGTAATTATGCAAATGCCGCATCGTTATTTAATGATGCCCAAGCTGCGCCACTTAGTACCATTGAGTTAGGCAACAATGCAAACGCCGCACTAAACAAAGCCAACATAGATTTGGGCTTAGCCTTATCACCTGATGAGGTTGACTATCTTGCGGATAATTACGCCACCTTAAAACGTAACCCAACCGATGTTGAGTTAATGATGTTTGCGCAGGCAAATTCAGAGCATTGCCGGCATAAAATCTTTAATGCTGATTGGATTATTGATGGTGAAAAGCAAGATAAAACCTTATTTGGAATGATTAAAAACACCTTTAAACAATCACCCGAAGGTGTGTTATCGGCTTATCATGATAATGCCTCGGTGGTTGAAGGCCCACAAGCCACTCGCTTTTTTCCTAGCTCAACTAACCACGAGTATGGCTATACCAATGAAGCCGTACACATGTTAATGAAGGTTGAGACGCATAACCACCCTACCGCAATTTCACCTTTCCCGGGTGCGGCTACAGGTTCAGGTGGAGAGATTCGAGATGAAGGTGCGACCGGCAATGGCTCAAAACCTAAAGCCGGTTTATGCGGGTTTTCGGTATCCAACCTAAAAATCCCTGATTACACCCACGCGTGGGAGAAAGACCACGGCAAACCTTCACGTATCGACAGTGCTTTAAACATTATGCTAGAAGGTCCTATTGGCGCTGCTGCTTTTAACAATGAATTTGGTCGCCCTTGTTTAACGGGATATTTTAGAACCTTTGAAGCCGAAGTCCCTGGTGCTTCTAAACTTGGTGAGCAAGGCAAAGAGTTACGCGGTTACCATAAGCCAATCATGCTAGCGGGCGGCGTTGGTAATATTCGTCCAAATAATATCGAGATGAAGGAAGTCCCCGTAAAAACGCCTATTGTCGTTTTAGGTGGCCCTGCAATGTTAATTGGTTTGGGCGGTGGTGCAGCCTCTTCAATGGCGAGTGGCACCTCTGCCGAGAGCTTGGACTTTGCCTCAGTACAACGTGGTAACCCAGAGATGGAACGTCGCGCACAAGAGGTTATTGACCGCTGTGTAGCGATGGGTGATGACAACCCTATTTTGTGGATTCATGATGTAGGCGCGGGTGGAATATCCAACGCAATTCCTGAAATAGTTAATGATGCTGGACGCGGTGGAAAGTTTGAACTTCGCAATGTACCCAATGATGAGCCGAGTTTGGCACCGCATGAAATCTGGTGTAACGAAGCGCAAGAGCGATATGTGCTAGCCATTAACGCTGACAAGCTTGATGCATTTAAAGCCTTATGTGAACGCGAGCGTGCAATTTATGCCGTGGTGGGTGAAGCAACAGAAGAGCCACATTTATTAGTAGAAGATTCTCTCTTTAAAAATGAGCCTGTACCACCGGTTGATATGTCGATGGATATGCTACTCGGCAAGCCGCCCAAAATGCTCCGCGATGTGCACCACAAAACCTTTCATAAACCCGAGCTAGATTTAGAAAATATTAAACTTGATGAAGCGATTGAACGTGTTTTAAGTTTGCCAAGCGTGGCTTCTAAATCATTTTTAATCACCATCGGCGATCGCTCGATTACCGGCATGGTGAATCGTGATCAAATGGTTGGCCCGTGGCAAGTCCCTGTTGCAGATGTCGCAGTCACCTGCTCTGATTATGTTGGCTACCACGGTGAGGCAATGGCATTAGGTGAACGTACACCGATTGCGTTAGTCTCGCCAGAAGCTTCTGGGCGTATGGCAATTGGTGAAGCGATAACCAATATTGCAGCAGCGAAGATTGGTAAAATATCAGATATTTACTTATCAGCCAACTGGATGGCTGCAGCAGGTTTTGAAGGTGAAGATGCGGCATTATTTGACACAGTGAAGGCGGTGGGTGAAGAACTTTGCCCGCAATTAGGTATTGCGATCCCCGTTGGAAAGGACTCACTCTCAATGAAAACGGTGTGGGATCAACGCACAGAAACTGGTGAAGAAAACCAGGTAATGGCTGCACCCTTGTCGTTAATTATAACCGGCTTTGCGATAGTCGAAGATGTGCGTAAAACGTTAACACCACAATTACGAACCGACAAAGGAGATTCTGACTTAATCTTAATTGATTTAGGAAAAGGCAAAAATCGCTTAGCTGCTTCGGCGCTATCCCAAGTTTATTCACAAGTGGGTGCACATGCGCCTGACTTAAATAATGCTGAAACACTGATTAACTTCTTTAAGGTCATCCAGCTACTAAACGGCGAAAATAAAATCATGGCATATCATGATCGCTCTGATGGTGGCTTATTAGCGACTCTAACTGAAATGGCATTCGCGGGGCATACTGGCATTACCATTCGCCTTGATGATATCGCTAAAACTCCCTTAGAAGCACTCTTCAACGAAGAGTTAGGCGCGGTGATTCAAGTACACCACACAGATACCGAAGAGGTTTTATCGGCATTGCGCGAGGCTGATTTAGGCGCTTGCTCGCATGTTATCGGTAAACTCAATGAAGATGATGAAATTAGCTTTAGTTGGGCACATCAAACGGTTTACCAAAACGATCGCGTGACTTTACAAAAAATCTGGAGTGAAACCAGCTACCGCATGCAAGCGTTACGTGATAACGATGATTGTGCGCAGCAAGAATTTCAGCGCTTAGATGATCATGACAATGGGCTGTTTGCACACACCAGTTTTGATATTAATGAAGACATTACAGCGCCTTATGTTAACACCGGTGCACGCCCTGAAATTGCAATTTTGCGTGACCAAGGTGTTAATGGACAACAAGAAATGGCGGTCGCGTTTGATCGTGCTGGTTTTAATGCGATTGATGTACACATGACCGACATTATCTCTGGGCGAACTTCGCTCGACAGTTTCAAAGGCATGGCTGCTTGCGGTGGATTCTCCTACGGTGACGTACTCGGCGCTGGTGGCGGCTGGGCAAAAACCATCCTGCATAACCCACGTGCCAAAGATGAGTTTAGCGCCTTCTTTGAACGTAACGATGTGTTTGGACTGGGTGTGTGTAATGGTTGCCAAATGCTCTCACACTTGCGTCATATGATACCGGGAGCCAGTCATTGGCCTGAATTCCACCGTAATAAGTCAGAGCAGTTTGAAGGCCGCGTAACCATGGTTGAAATTATGCAATCACCATCGGTATTCTTTAAAGATATGCAAGGCACAAAAATACCCGTAGCTAATGCCCACGGCGAAGGAAACGCCGTATTTGTTGACAACAATAATGCCAAAAATATTTTAAATGATGGACTCGTCAGCGTCCGCTATATTGATAACGCAGGCAACCCTACCAATAGTTACCCCCAAAACCCTAATGGCTCAAGCCTGGGCATTACCGGTTTAACTAATACCGATGGCCGTTTCACTATTATGATGCCACATCCTGAGCGAGTAATTCGCACTGCCACAAACTCTTGGACACCCGATGACTGGGGTGAAGATAGCCCGTGGATGCGAATGTTTAGAAATGCACGAGTTTGGGTCGATTAATTTAGAACTTTATATAAAACATACTGCCTATAAGACCACACAAAGAAACTATTAATATTACCAATATGAATGTAACTGAAGCACTTAAAACACGTAAATCTGTACGTGCTTACCTTGATAAGCCGGTAGAAGATCAAAAAATCAGTGCCATTTTAAAGGCTGCTCGGCATGCACCTTCCGGGGTAAATACTCAGCCTTGGCAGGTCGCAGTAGTCACCGGAGAGAGCAAAATGCAGCTTCAGAAAAAGATTGAAGCTCGATTTCGTGATGGTGACAAGGGCAAAGCAGAATACGATTACTACCCAAACGAATGGGCTGAGCCTTTTACCTCACGTCGCAAAGAATGTGGCTTGTTAATGTATAAAACACTAGGTATTGAACGTAGTGATAGGGAGCGCCAGAAAAATCAATGGGCTGCTAACTATCGCGCCTTTGATGCGCCAGTGATGCTATTGTTCTTTATGGATAAACGCCTGCAAGCTGGATCTTTTATGGATTATGGCATGTTTTTACAATCTATTATGTTAGCAGCCACTGAACAAGGGCTGGCTACCTGCCCCCAAGCATCTCTTGCCGACTACCCTAATCTGATTAAACAGCAGTTAGGTTATTCCAATGAACAAATTCTACTTTGCGGTATGGCGTTAGGTTATGAAGATACCAAAGCACCCGTTAACAGTTATCGTACAACGCGTGAAGAGTTCCAGTCCTTTACCCAATTTTTCAAATAAACAATCAGCACCATTATGAATGACAAATAAAAATGACATACAAAGAGACGTTTAAAACAGCAAAAAATCACCCTGAAATATTTTGGAAAGAACAAGCTGATAACTTAGATTGGTTTCGTCCACCGCAAAAAATATTAAGCCAAGACGAATACGGTATTGACCATTGGTTTGCCGATGGTGAAATGAATACCGCTTATATGGCTCTTGACTACCATGTTAATAATGGGCGCGCAGATCAAACAGCATTAATATACGACTCTCCTGTTAATCAGTCAAAAAAGCACTACAGCTACCGTGAGTTGCGCGATGAAGTCGCTTTATGTGCTGGAATGCTACAAAATTTGGGGGTAACAAAAGGCGAACGGGTGATTATTTATATGCCAATGATACCCGAGGCTGTCATTAGCATGTTAGCCTGCGCACGGCTCGGAGCAATCCACTCCGTGGTATTTGGAGGGTTTGCTGCACAAGAACTAGCACACCGAATTAATGATGCCAAACCAAAACTGATACTTTGCGCAACTTATGGAATTGAAGTCAACCGCCGTATCGAATATAAACCACTGCTTGATAAAGCCTTAGAAATTGCCACGCACGCACCTAATCACTGTGTTATCTATCAGCGTGATTCTGCCCCAATCAAAATGAATCCAGCCCTTGATTTAGATTGGCAACAAACACTTGCACAAGCTCAAGCCGTTGATTGTACACCCGTTAAAGGCAGCGATTTACTCTATATTCTATATACTTCGGGTACTACCGGTAAACCCAAAGGTGTAGTACGTGAAAATGGCGGCCATGCCGTAGCCATGAAATACAGCATGAAAGCTATTTACGATATTAACCCCGGCGAAGTGTTTTGGGCGGCTTCGGATATCGGCTGGGTAGTGGGGCATTCTTATATTGTTTATGCACCCTTGCTACAAGGCTGCACCACAGTTCTCTATGAAGGAAAACCTATTTGCACACCCGATGCAGGTGCGTTTTGGCGTGTAGTTGAGGAGTATAAGGTGAAAGCTTTATTTACAGCACCGACTGCCTTTAGAGCAATAAAAAAAGAAGACCCTGATGCACAATTAGCTCAGAAATATGATTTATCTAGTTTAGAAACACTGTTCTCTGCGGGTGAACGGCTAGACCCTCCAACCCACCAATGGCTCAGTGAAAACTTTAAGCTACCGGTCATTGATCATTGGTGGCAAACCGAAACAGGCTGGGCTATATCAGCCAATATGCGCGGCATTGAAGAAATGCCCGTAAAAGTTGGCTCTGCTGGCGTACCTTGCCCAGGCTATGTGGTTGAGATTTTTGATAGTATGACAACTACCAGCAAGGTATTAGCTGCCAATACTCATGGTAATATTGCGATTAAACTACCTCTACCTCCCAGCTGTTTAACAACAATTTGGGGTGACGTACCACGCTTTAAAGCAGATTATTTAAACACCTACCCCGGCTACTATGTCAGTGGTGACGGCGGATATTTAGATGAAGATGGCTACTTATTTGTTATGGGTCGCACCGATGATGTGATAAATATCGCAGGGCATCGTCTATCAACCGGTGAAATGGAAGAAGTCATCGGTAAGCACAATGCCATCGCCGAGTGCGCTGTTATTGGCCGCAACGACGACTTAAAAGGCCAAATGCCGGTCGGTTTTGTAGTATTAAAAAATGGTATCGAAGTAACCGAACAACAAATTATTAAAGAACTTATTCAATTAGTCAGGGATGAGATCGGTGCAGTCGCATCCTTTAAAGAAGCTTACATTGTGAGCCGCTTACCTAAAACACGTTCAGGTAAAATTTTGCGTAAAACGATTCGCCATATTTTTAATGACGAAGCGTTTACTATACCTTCAACAATTGAAGACCCTACATCCTTAGAAGAGATAGAGAACTTACAACTTACTGAGTAACGATTAAAGTCTCTATTTAAAAAAATAGTCCATAAACAATAAAGCCTCAAATGATTGAGGCTTTATTTAAAACTTACCAGTAATTTTATACTAGTACTCCAACAATATAACTTTAATAGAGTACTATCGAGTAACGCTACGGCTAGCTTTAACACCATTATAATTTAAGCTAATCGTAACCTTATCACCTGTTTTTGCTTTATCAATTAAATTAGCAAGGTATTGGAAGGTAATGCTAGTTTGGATGCTACGGAAGGCGCTTACTAAATTAGTGCCTTTTACATCAATAAAGCTAGCATTAGTGTCTTTTGCAATACTGCTCATAGCTTCTTTCGCTCTTCTTGATTCAGAACTATCTAAAAAATCTGAAAAGAAAATAGTATGTACAGGAATAGCTTTTGCTTTAGCCGAGTTTATCACCTGAGATTTTCTCAAAGAACTGCGATTATCACCACCATCACTCATCGCAATAACAATCTTACGCGCATTTTTACGTTCTGTTAAAGTATCAAGTGCTTTACCTATGCCATCAAAAATAGATGTTCCACTAGTCCAAGGATAGGCTCTATCAGCTGTAACGTTAACATCAGGACTATCCTTATGCTTTTTATCTAGCTGAACCGCACCAACTTCAAAACCAATATAAGGATCGGAAGAAAAAGGAAAGTTCGTGTAAAGCGTCGAATACGGGTTATATAAATCAACCAATAATCGTAACTTTGACTCTTTTTTAGTAAAACCATCTTCACTAAATTTATAGGTAATACTGTTACCATTTTTGTCCTGCAAAGAACGGAATAAATTAGACACCATCTGATCATTTAAAAATCTAACATATTCATCAAAAACAATAAGGCTAGACTCATCAGACTCGGGTACATTATCTAAATAGCTGTGTGCGGCAATTGTTGCTACACGGAAGCGGCTTAAAAAATGACCTTTGTCATCTTTTAATATTTGCTGATTTTTACCCCTTACTTTATCTAACATTGAAGGGCTCGCATCCATCACCAAAGTAACTGATGCAGGGTCAGAGATATTCGCCGCACTATCCAGTTTTGATATGCCAACATTGTTGACACCAATCTTGGCAGAAAGCGCAGAATCAGGGATACCGATAACCGCGTTATTGGTGACTGTATCCGTCACACTAAACGCAATTTTATTATCCGCTGTCATTTGCATGGATGATATTTGATACTCAGCATTGCTAGGAATCGTCGACGCTAATGACGTAGCACCGGTAGACTGAAAGACACTAACATCGGTAACCAACTCTTTATTACCGCTGCTTTTGGCTTTAACCTTCACCACACCCTCTGGCACGCTGGCTGAGAATTCACCACATTCATTAGTTTTAGTATCATCGAGCGTTTTATCGCCGCTATCAACAAACTCAACTTTCACACCCTTTAAAGGCTTGTAGCCCGCAGGCACATTCGAGCAGGTTTCTTTAAATTGTACGCCGTTGGCTTTCTGTAAGACCTTAGCAATAACTTTCTGGCTGGCTTTGGGTACGACTAAAGTACCTTTAACGCTTTTTTTAGGGTCACTTTTAGCACCACAGGCGGTAAGGCCAATTGAAAGGCTTAATAGACTTAGAGTAAATAATGTTTTTGTTTTCATGGGGATTCTCTGTTTGTTATTCATGTAGTATGTAACAATCTATTAAAAAGCTTGTACCAATTCTTGATGATTGGTTTGAAATACTTGCTTGCAGGCTATCTTCCATTAAAAATTTGTATTTCCTAGCTCGTTATTTCTATAAATAATATTCGACAAAGTTATATCGCATGATGCGCTCTCCTTATTGACACCAAAACTTGAGCTATCACTAATAAGACTATTTTTGATTGTAAACTTAGCTGGATTAGCTGCATAACACCAAGAAGTAATATTACCTTCACTATCACTCCCGCCCCCTCCACCATACTTTACTTCAACGTGGTCTAGTAAATTGCTTTGACTACCAGAGGTATAGAACTGTATACCAGACCAATATCCAGGGGTTGGCTCTTGTCCAGTAAATATAATGGGATCTGATTCAGTTCCTACTGCATTAAGATACCCCTTGTCACCTATCTTTAACTCCGAACTCGTACTAAAAATCAATTTAGCTCCTTTCTTAATACTGAAGCCCGAATTAACGGTATAGGTAGAACTAGACTCAAAAAAGTAGTCGACACCAAGGTCAAGCCAAGTTTGTGGCTTATTTGCTGTGGTGCTCCGTATAAATATCTGATTATTGTCCAATAAATTTCCCGTGAAATTATTTCCTAAGCCGATTTTTCCGACTAAATTAAATGGGATAGATATCGTTTTTTCATTAAGTGTAATTATGTTATTTTTAAATAGATCAATTTTCACACTTGGATCTTCGATATATACGGCTACATCACTTGCATATCTTAGAATTGAATTTTTAATATTTAATCTCGCAGGAGTGGCAGCATATGACCAAGTATCAATATTTTTAATTCCGTACTCTATAACCACATGATCTAATTTGTTTTTTAAACTTCCTGAAGTATAAAAGTTAATCCCCTTCCAGTAACCAGGGCTCTCTTCTTGGCCAGTAAATAGAATCGGCTTACTAGAAGTACCGATCGCTGTTAATGAGCCACCTTTAGTAACTCTCAAACCACTTCCTGTATTAAAAATCAACTTAGTACCAGATTTCAACGTTAAAGCTGCATTCACATCATAAGAACTAGTTCCTGAGAAGAAATAAGAAGTATTACTATAATTATACCAAGTTTGAGATTTAAGCAACGTTGAAGGTCTTACGTATATTCTACTATCGATATTTTCTTCAAATGAATTTCCTACGCCCAGTTTACCAACTAAATGGAAAGGTAAAGAAATAGATTTTCCATTTTTTGTCAAAATATTATTTTCAAAAGAATCAATCTTCACACTTATATCTTCAATGTATAAAGCTTCTTCGCTAGCAAACCGTAAAATTGAATTTTTCACATTTATTCTTGCAGGTTGATTATCATAAGACCACGTATCTATATTTTTTATGCCGTATTCCACAGTCACATAATCTAATTTATTATAAATACTATTTGATGTATAAAATAAAATACCATCCCAATATCCAGGGGTTGGTTCTCTTGCCGTGAATATAATTGGACCTCTACTAGTACCAACTGCATATAATGATGCACCTTTATTAACTTTTAATTTCGTTCCCGCAGAAAACTCTAACTTTACACCTGGC